>JASJGS010000033.1:0-3528 GCA_033791445.1 Bacteroidales bacterium
ACAACTTGTATATCGGAAAATGAATAGAAAAAGTGGATTAAATAAGCTGAAAAGGACCCAGGAATGGGATGTAATTGTTATTGGAGGGGGGGCATCAGGATTGGGTGCCGGAGTGGAGGCCTGTACACGAGGCTATAAGACGGTGTTGTTTGAGCAGCACGATTTTTCGAAGGGTACCTCTAGCCGGAGTACAAAACTCGTGCATGGAGGTGTACGTTATCTTGCCCAGGGAGATATATCCCTGGTGTTGGAAGCACTCAAAGAAAGAGGATTGCTGAGGCAAAACGCACCTCACCTGGTAAAAAATCAGGCTTTTGTGATTCCAAACTACGAATGGTGGAGTGGTCCTTTCTATACAGTAGGATTAAAAGTGTATGACCTTATGTCTGGGAAACTGGGCCTTGGTCCCTCAGAACATATTAGCACAGAGGAAGTACTCGAGACTATTCCCAATTTAAAGAAAAAGGGATTAAAAGGAGGGATTATATACTATGACGGGCAATTCGATGATTCCCGTCTTGCCATAAACCTGGCACAGACCATGAATGATAATGGCGGTACCCCTATAAATTATATGAAAGTGATTGACCTGGTAAAGAATGAGGATGGCTTGATAAAAGGAGTGATGGTTAGGGATGAAGAGACCGGAAAAGAATTTGAAGTTTTTGGGAAAGTAGTAGTGAATGCAACCGGTGTTTTTGCTGACAGTATTTCCCGTATGGACAATAAAGATGCCCGAACCTCAATAGTACCCTCACAGGGAGTTCATATAGTTCTTGATAAAAGGTTTTTAAAAGGAAACTCGGCTATTATGATACCAAAAACTTCAGATGGAAGGGTATTATTTGCTGTTCCCTGGCATAATAAAGTGGTAGTGGGTACAACCGATACCCTGGTGGAAGAAATTAGTCTTGAGCCGAGGGCTCTTAAAGAAGAAATTAATTTTATTCTTAAAACAGCCCGTAAATATTTGAAGTTTCCACCGAAGAAAGAAGATGTTTTAAGTGTCTTCGCTGGGCTAAGGCCCCTTGCAGCACCTGAAAATCCAGGAGAAGAAACCAAGGAAGTGTCCAGAAATCATAAGATTACCGTTTCTCTTTCTGGTTTAGTGGCAATTATTGGTGGAAAATGGACCACATACAGGAAGATGGGCCAGGATGTGATCGATAAAGCGGTAATTATGGGTGGCCTGGAAGAGGAGAAATCAGTTACCGAGAATATGCCTATTCATGGTTATGTTAAGAATTTTGATAGCAAGAATCATTTACATTTCTACGGTTCTGATGCTATAAATATTAAGGAGTTGATTGCAAAGGATAAATCGCTGGGAGAAAGAATAATTGAAGAGTACCCTTTTCTAAAAGCAGAGGTAATATGGGCTGTTCGGAAAGAAATGGCAAGAACTGTTGAGGATTTTCTTGCCCGGAGAATTCGCCTGCTATTACTGGATGCAAGGGCTAGCATAGTTGCAGCACCAATAGTTGCAGGGCTTATGGCCAGGGAGTTGAAAAAAGATGAAAAATGGCAAACTGAGCAATTGGAGAACTATACAAAACTGGCCAAAGAGTATCATTTGTAAGTAGCATATTTAGCAATGGATTAGAAAATGAAATTGTTAAGCTTTAAAATATCAAATTACAGATCGATTGTTGATTCAGATTGGTGTGACCTGTCTCCCGATAATATTACGGGGATTCTAGGACAGAACGAATCTGGCAAAACATCTGTACTGGAGGCTTTAAGAAGCTTTTATTCTGGAGTGGTTTCTGAAGAAATTCTCCGAAGTGATCTCAGTAATCCTATTGTAAGTTGCTGCTTTACCATTGACTCCTCAAAATTTGAAGAGGTACTTTCTGAAAAAAAACTTCCCGAAGGTGTGATTTCATATATTCGAAAAACGGGAAAGCTATGCCTAACAAGGCATTGGGATACAAGACTGAGAAGTCTTGTTGAGCTAAATGGTCACCATGTATCCCTTCTTTATAATAAGCATGAAGAGACAAAGAGGAGGCAGGATGCTAAAATTCAAACCGCAATAAGTGAATATCTCAAGGAAAGAGATGAAATAGTTGCAGAAGCCGAAGGGGCGGAAGTAGAATTGAAAAATGAGGCCAAAAACCTCGCAAAAGCCACAGAACTTCTCTCAGAAGCAAAAAAGGAGTTTAAGCTTCTAAGAAAAACACCAAATGAAAAATTTGCCGAAGAGAAGCTGAATGAAGCCAAAAAATTGCTTGAGATTGCAAAAAAAACTTGTGAAGATACTGACAAAAGTTTTGATGTAAAACGCCAGAAAGCAGATGCAGTATTATACCAGGCCAGGATAGCAGATAGCAGTGCTAAGGCCGAGGAAGAGTATGACAGAGCCAAAAAAAGACTTAAAGAAGCTTTTAATAACCTGGCCAACCTTCAGGATAGAATCAAGGGAGACCTTCTTGAAATAGAAAAGAGGGGAATGCAACATAAACTTGATCAGTTAAACGAGTTGCATGTTAAAGCAGTGCATGAATTTGAAGTCGCAAAGGAAGATGCAATAGTTAAAAAGCATCTTGCCTATAAGGTGATTTCAGGTACCAGCCTGTCTATGGCCAAACAAGAACTTCAGGTTGAAAAGCCACAGATCAATCCATTTTTTACCATGGAGGAAGCCGGGAAGATCCTCTTTAATTTGGTACCTGAATTTATCTTTTTTGAAGATTTCAGCAGTCTGATACCTGATAGGATTGACCTTTTCGATATATTCGATTTGGAAAATCTGGTGGAGGGCTCCCGTGCAGCCCGAAATTACCTTTTGGTATCGGGTTTACAACCGGGATTCTTTTCAGAATCAAATACCCGTATTCTGAAACAGAAAATTGAAAAATTGAATAGGGATGTTACATTAGATTTTCAGGAATACTGGAGCCAGCAGGTTGGAAGGAAGAATAAGATTACCATTAACTTTGAACTGGAGCATTATGATAATTCTGTTCCCGAGAAAAGTGGCCAGCCTTATCTGGAATTCTGGATAAGAGATAAAAATGAGCGTTTATATCCAAAGCAAAGAAGTAGGGGCGTTCGCTGGTTCCTATCTTTCTATCTTGAATTAAAAGCCTCAGGTCTAAAAAATAATGGGGCAAATAAAGTTATGCTGATCGATGAACCTGGACTTAGTCTACATGCCCGGGCACAGGAGGATGTATTGAAAGTTTTCGATTTGGTTAAAGATAAAGTCCAGATCCTGTATACAAGTCATTCTCCTCATCTGATTGATACGAATAAGTTATATCGCTTAATGGCAGTGGAACGGGCTTTTGACAGGGAAGACACCAGTGAAACAAAATTCTTCAATGCAAATTCGCTGGGAGCCGCCTCAACCGATACGCTCTTGCCGATTTATACGATACTGGGATCAATCCCGATAGGACAAAAACTGGGAAACAAAAGCAATAATGTAATCCTGCAAAATGTGGCAGATTACTACTTTTTAAATGCCATCAGGAACATTGTGAGTTTTAAAAAGGAAGTTTATTTTATCCCTACCCAGGGTGG
>JASJGS010000034.1:0-3217 GCA_033791445.1 Bacteroidales bacterium
ATGATTCAAATACCTATACTTTGATCATATAAATCATCTTATTATATTAACCTGTATCACCTAAAGTGCAAATTTTGTGTCATATTTAATACCTATATTTATGTTGAAATTTATAATAAGTTATGGATAGCCAAGTAAGGCAAAAGATTTTAGTGGTTGATGATTCATCGACCAATGTAGTTTTATTAGAGGCAATTCTGCAAAGAGAAGGCTATGAAGTAATCAGTTCATTGCATGCCAAGGAAGGCTTGAAATACGTCAATAGCATGGATCCTGACCTGATACTATTAGATTTATTAATGCCTGAAATTAGTGGATTTGATTTTATGAAAACCTACAATGATATGAACAAAAAGAGAAAAATTCCGGTCATTGTAGTTTCTGCTGTTGGTACACGTGAAAATATAAAACTTAGCAAAGAATTAGGCGCTGTAAGCTTTATTAATAAACCCGTTGATATCCCTGCTTTACTGAACCTTATTAACAACACCATTTAATCCTATTAAATCATTCCTACCTAATTATGAAGCAGAAAAAATACCAGCCGTCTCCCGGTTGGTATTTTGTTTATAAAAAGAGTCTTCAAATAATTTCTTCCAAAAAAAAATTAACGTTAATTTAACATCCAATTTCGTTTAATATGGAATACCAAAACTACTTTTGCCTAAAATTAAGTACTTGCTATGGGAAATATGTATCTTTTTTTCGTGGTTGTATTGTTTGCACTGGCTATTTCAGACCTCATTGTTGGTGTAAGTAATGACGCCGTTAACTTTCTGAATTCATCTATTGGATCAAAAGCGGCCCCTTTTAAAGTAATTATGATCATTGCAGCTCTGGGAATCCTTGTAGGTGCGACCTTTTCATCAGGAATGATGGAAGTAGCCCGGAAGGGTATTTTCCATCCCGACCAATTCTATTTTGGCGAAATCATGATCCTATTCCTGGCAGTTATGCTCACCGACATTATATTACTGGATGTATTTAATACTTATGCTTTACCCACCTCCACCACAGTTTCCATCGTATTTGAATTGCTGGGAGCAGCCGTTGCTATTTCTATCATCAAAATATCAAGAGCTGCTGGTGACGCTGGATCGCTGGCCAACTATATAAACTCATCAAAAGCGCTGGCTATAATTCTCGGAATATTAATTTCGGTAATTGTTGCTTTTTCGGTGGGTGCTCTAATCCAGTACCTCACCCGAATACTCTTTTCATTTAGATATGCTGTATCTTTCAAATACTTTGGGGCTATCTGGGGTGGACTTGCTATAACCGCCATCACTTACTTTATCCTTATTAAAGGCCTGAAGGGTTCCTCATTTGCATCTTATGAATTGGCCAATGGTGAAATCCTTAAAGATTGGGTAAACCATAATACCATATCCATAATTGGCTTTAGTTTTCTTGGCTGGACAATTTTTCTCCAGGTATTTAGCTGGATTGCAAAACTCAATATTCTTAAAATGATTGTCCTGGTAGGTACTTTTGCCCTGGCAATGGCATTCGCTGGCAATGACCTGGTTAATTTCATCGGAGTTCCCCTGGCCGGCTATGAATCCTACAAAGCCTTTATTGCGTCCGGACAGGAGCCTGGTCAATTACTTATGGAGTCTCTGGCTGGTCCGGTAAAAACACCTACAGGATTCCTGTTGGTAGCAGGACTTATAATGGTAATAACACTCTGGTTATCAAAAAAGGCCCGTTCTGTAACTGCTACTACGCTTGATTTGAGCAGGCAAGATGAGGGATCGGAACGCTTCGAATCCTCTACCGTAGCTCAAGTAATTGTACGCCAGTTTATTGGATTGGGGAATGCCATTGCATTTATTGTACCTGCTTCAGTTCGAAAATGGGTAAATAACCGTTTTGAAAGAACTGAGTATGATAAAATGAAACAGGACAAAGGTGTTTCTTTTGACTTGATCAGGGCTTCAGTCAATCTCACGGTAGCGAGTATTCTCATTGCCATTGGTACCTCTTTAAAACTACCATTATCTACCACTTATGTTACTTTTATGGTGGCTATGGGAACATCCCTTGCTGACAGAGCCTGGGGACGAGAAAGTGCGGTATATAGGATAACAGGAGTCATTACCGTAATTACAGGCTGGTTTTTTACTGCCCTTATTGCCTTTACAGTCGCTTTTGTTATAGCCATCATCCTTTTTTATCTCAAAATAATAGGTGTTATATTGTTGTCCACTCTAGCGGTAATATTTATAATTAGAACCCATGCTATTCATAAGAAAAGAGAAGAGGAGAAAAACAGAAAAGATAATCTTGAAGAAGCTGATGGGCCACTTGATATCAAAAATATTACCAATGCCTGTAAAGAGAATATTATAGAAATTCTCTCTGATTCAGCCAAAGCATATAACAAATCGATTGAAGCTGTTGTTGAGGAGAACAGGAAGAAAATTAAAAAAGCTTCAAGCGAAATCAGAAAGCTAAATAAAAAGTCAAAAGAGTTAAAAGACAGTCTACATTTAGTAATTACACGGCTTCAGGAAGACTCTCTTGAAAGTGGTCATTATTATGTTCAGGTATTAGACTACCTGAGAGAAACGGCTCACTGCCTGACCTATATTTCAGAACCTATATTCCTTCATATTGAGAACAACCATCCACCTATTGCACCAAAGCAGGTGGAAGAGCTTCTTGAAATAAAAGAAGAAATTACACAATTGTTTCATATGAGTGAACAGATCATATTGTCAGATGATTATAATAAGCTTGATGTTGTGTTAGACCAACAACAGGTAATTATTGATAATATTCAAAAATACAGGAAGGGTCTCATTAAGTCATTGAAAAAAGAAGCACTGAGTACGAAGAGTAGTATGCTGTTCATGGAAATCCTTAATGAATCAAAGAACCTTGCTCTTTACGTTATCAACATAATTAAAGCTCAGCGTGACTTTGTACAGCATGAAGCGGAAAGTAATGACTTATAACAGAGTTATCTACAATTTAGAAACAAAGCATTATGATAGAAACTAAATATCCAAGATCATTTTCCCATATCGGAATTACTGTTCCAGATATAAATAAAGCAGTAAAATTTTATTCAGATGTTATGGGGTGGTATATTATTATGGAACCATCTTCGGTTAAAAAAGAAAATGAGACTGCCATTGGTCAAATGTGTATAGATGTTTTCGGAGAAGACTGGAAGGACTTTGAAATTGCACATATGTCAACTTCAGATGGA
>JASJGS010000035.1:0-2638 GCA_033791445.1 Bacteroidales bacterium
CCTATAAAATTCCTGAAATACCAAAAGTAATAGTTAACAATTATTATCCTAAGGGAAACAGCCATAAGGTGTTCATATTATCAATGATACCAGATCAAATCTTTAGGTGTTTACTTCTGATATAGTTTTAACTTTTCAGGATTCAAAAAAGAACGGTGGTCTGTCTCCTGTAGTTTAGATTGTTTATGATGATGTTGGGCAGGAGTTACAATAAGGCTTCAATGCCTTTTCGTTCAATATCAAATCGAAAAATTGTATTGAAAAAAATCAACAGTCCATTTATGTTTAAAATATTAGGGTTTTAATTATCTGAATTTTTAACCTGGTATCAAGGAAATAGCCATGGTGGTCGGAACAGGCAAAATTAAATTTAGACTGTATGATGTCAGTTCATTAAAAGGGAAACGAAGAATTGTTAAATCCATTATCAGCAGGATTAGAAACAAGTTCAATATCTCCATTGCAGAAACCGAGTATAATGACAGCCATTCGTGGGCTCAAATCGGCTTTTCAATCGTGGGCAACGACTCACGGGTGGTAAATTCAAAACTGGATAAGGTATTCAATATGGCTGATGAGCTTGGCCTTGCACAGATTGTGGATACTCAAATGGAGATCATTCATCTATAAATTATTGTTCTTTTCATGAATAACACTTATTAAAAGAGCAAACAGCAGGTAAAATGAATGAAACGCTTATACTATTTTCAATAGAGCGATAATGGAGATATAGATGAAAAAAAGACCAGCAGTCGGTGTGGCAGCCATTGTCATTAAAAATGGAAAAGTATTGTTGGGAAAGCGCAAAGGCGCCCACGGTTCTGGCTCATGGGCTTTTCCCGGCGGGCACCTGGAGTTCAATGAATCCTTTGAAGATTGCGCTATAAGGGAAGTTTTTGAAGAAACAGGCCTGTCTGTTAAAAATCTCCGGTTTGAAACAATTACCAATGACATTTTCCTTCAAAGCAACAAACACTATGTGACCTTGTTTGTTGTCTGTGACCATGAAAATGGTACCCCCCGAATAAAAGAACCGGATAAGTGTGAAAAGTGGGATTGGTTTTACTGGAATGATTTCCCTAAACCCTTATTTTTGTCTTTAAAAAATTTATTGGACAAAGGATTCACTCCTTTGGGCATAACTGATGCATTTAAACCCCCTGATAAACTGCACCAAATGACGGCCGCACAGGTCGCATTGCTTAATATCTCCGACAATAATGAAAAAGGAATAAAAGACTATAGTCGTTCAGAATTGATAGAAGCCGCATTCATGTTTGAAAATCAGTTAATGGAGTTACTGGGAGATATAAATCCCGCCCTCTATGAGGCATATGTTGAACTGTCCCATACCCAATTGATAGACATTATAACAAATTGTGCTGAACACATCTACAAGATCGAGAATGCCGGATAAAAATCGGAGTACGTATTATATTATTCATACTGCAATCAAAACATTTGTGTGGTTAACGCTTTGACAAAATGTAGATAATTATCTATTAATAAATATAGTAACCTAATTATTTTAGGATACCTGAATTCAAAAAATTTTTTTTGGATATTTTCACGAAATGATTTCTAATCTTGATCTTTCTTTGTGATGACAACCAAGCCAAAAATGAAGACTTTAAAAAGAATGGACTACTGGCTATAGTCCAACCCCGACATAAAGGACAAATAAAGGACCACTATGCCCCCCTAAAACTTTCAACTGCAAACAATACGGTAACTGCTGTCTTAATCTTAGCGATGCTTTTCAAACAAGTGTCCGTGATGAAGATGTAGCCATGTGGGAAAGAGAAGGATGGTTTGATATCCTGGACTGGGTCGATCCGATTCCTGTTGGTGACGGTAGTTATGTCTATGATATTTGGGTGAATCCAAAAACAGGTGATGATGTATGGCGGTGTCCATGGTTGAGAAAATTACCAAAGCAGGATAAATACATTTGCCGGATTCATGATGTGAAACCAGAACATTGCAGGAAGTATCCACAATCAAGAAAACATGCTGAAGAAACTGGGTGTAAAGGTTTTGAATAGTTGAGTTTGCAACCTGAGTGGGTCAGATTATTTTTATGGATAGTTTAATAAAGTTGAATTCAGATTTACAAGAGAAGATGATTCGCATGGTTAGTTATTCGCTGGTTAGAATCAATGGGGCAAACAATGACAACAGCAGAATGGCTTAACATTTTACAGCCGATAACTCATTACAGTTTACATTTACTTTTCCCTGGGTTAATTGCCTGGGTGTTTTTTAGAAAAGGATGGAAAAAGGCATGGTTGATAATGCTTGCAACAATGCTTGTGGATTTAGACCATTTATTAGCTGACCCTATATTTGATCCGACAAGATGTGGTATTGGATTGCATCCTTTACACTCGTATTATGCAATTGCCGTTTATTGTCTACTTTTTTTCTTTCCCAAGATAAGAATAATTGCGCTTGGATTGCTCTTCCATATGTTCACAGATTACCAAGATTGTCTTTGGATAAGGTACATAATTTAAAAGCTTGATTCCCTTAAAATCAATTTATTACTTTAATTACCATCTTGGAGAGGGTTCCCGTAAAATCTGGTAATTAATATATAAAAAAGGAAGCAAACAAAGGATCAGTTCATTCATTCTCA
>JASJGS010000036.1:0-2872 GCA_033791445.1 Bacteroidales bacterium
TTCAATAGAGTCCATCCTATTAACCGGTAATATAAATGCCAGTGATTAAATTGAAATTTTGAAATCTTTGAATTGTTCCGATGGCGCGATTCAAGGATCTGGTACAATGCACCTTACTTCAGGTGCCACTCTTCGGCTCAGTACTGCAAATCAAAAATCTCTCTATCGCAATTTTATTAATAACGGAACAACCATTTGGGAAGCGGGAACTATTTATATGGCGAGTGGAGCTACATTTTTCAATAAGGGCTCTTTCCTGGACCCGCGCAACACTAATAATAATTTTGGCTATGGTGGTAATGCCAGCTATTTCATCAACGATGGGGAGTATATTAAATCCGGGACGGGTGTGACCACCCTGATGACCTGGTTTACTAACAACAGCTTAATGGATATTCAAACGGGCCAGGTGTCATTTAGTCGTGGAGGTAATAGCACTGGCAGTATTCTTGTGAAAGATGGCACTCTTTTAAAACTCGCCAGTTCAGTAACTCTTGGTGGTCAGGTAAGTGGTGCGGGCTCTGTTGAGTTCTGGAGTAATATTTCTGTACAGGGGATTTACAACATCACAGGGAACACTTTTTTCGCTTCGTATACAACCACTTTTGATGACGCTGCAAGCGTTGTGAGCTTGAATCATGGGCAGGAACTGCAAATCCCAGGACACGTAGAATTCAATACAGGCGATGCGATTTCAATAGATTCCATCCTTTTAACCGGTAATATAAATGGCAGTGATTCAATTGCTATTTTGAAATCTTTGAATTGGTCCGGTGGCACAATTAGAGGATCCGGTACAATAAACCTTACTTCGGGTGCCACTCTTCGACTCAGTACTTCAGGTCAAAAATCTCTCTTTCGTAATCTTGTAAATAATGGAACAAGCATTTGGGAAGCGGGAACTATTTATATGGCACATGGAGTTACATTTTATAATTACGGCTCTTTTTTGGACCAGCTCAACACTAATAATAATTTAGGCTATGGTGGAAATACCAGCTATTTCACCAATGATGGGGAATATATTAAATCTGGTACGGGTCTGACTAACCTAGTGCTCGGATTTTCTAATATGCCAGGCGGTGAAATTCAGGGTGCAGGCACCTTGCGGTTTTCGCGTGCTTTTTCTAATGAGGGAACAGTTAGTCCAGGAAATTCAGCAGGCGTTTTGATATTACGTACTGACTATCCAACTACTCCCACATCTAAATTAAATATCGAAATTGGCGGCACACCCACAAGTGAGAATAATGACAGATTAGAAATTACAGGTGATGCCACATTGGGTGGAACACTTACAATCAGTCTTATTGACAATTTTGTTCCGGCTGTTGGTGATACCTTTGAGATAGTTACTTATGCCTCATATTCAGAAGATTTTGAAACAATAAATGGACTGAATACAGGCACCGGTGTGTCTTTTATAGTAGAAACGGGTTCCGAGGCTATAAAATTAGTTGCATTTGTTACCCCAAACAGTCCTCCATCTGAATTCAGTTTGCTGGAACCACAGGATGAGCTTGTATTAAGCAGCTATGATACCATTGATTTTTCATGGAATGCATCAACAGATGTGGATAATGATCAATTGGAATATATTCTTTACATATTTGGTACTTCTGCAGATACTACGATTGGGAGTATTAATGAAACAGCACTCGAATTTATTTCAAATGACTTCTTGCAGAGTAATACAACGTATGACTGGACTGTAATTGTATCAGATGGTACTGATACAATAGCTAGCCCGGATACACTTTCGTTTACTACGCCAGTAGCAAGTTCCATTGAAGAAAATTTTGATTGGAATTCCCAAAAGTATTCTTTATCACAAAATTTCCCCAATCCTTTTACTTCGAATACTACTATTCTCTTCAATATCCCTGTTAGAGAAAGTATAACACTTAAAGTGTACGATCATCTGGGGCGGGAAGTGTTAATCCTTATTGATGAAGAAAAACCTGCAGGAGGGTATAAGATTGAATTTGATGCAAGTAGTTTAGACAACGGACTATATTTCTACAGATTCCAGGCAGGAGATTATGTTGATACGAAAACAATGATATTGTTAAAGTAAGAAATTCGAAATAGTGATATAAAAGACTGTCAATTGATGGTCTTTTTTTTCATATTGCTTTCCAAAACATCATGAAGGAATAACTATCCTTTGAAATTATCTGTTCCAATAAGTTCAAAAAAGTATATCCCAGCAGTTAGATTACCTTTTTCCAATTCGGTTTTTATTTAAGCATCCTTGAACAAAATCTGTACAAATAATCATTTGATTATCAATGTGATAAGTAGTTGTTTAAATACTTATTTATATACAGTAACATCCAGGGTAGATAATTTGTTACCTGAGCACAACAATTCTTCTAAGCAAGTATTATTTGAAACATCAATACTGCTTAATTGGGTTCCAAAACAATCCAGCCTTTTTAATTTCATATTTGTTGAAACATCAAGGCTATTTAGTGGGTTTTGAGAGCAATTTAAAACTGTTAAGGCAATGTTATTTGAAATATCAAGACGAGCCAATAGGTTATCATAGCAGATAAGATAATCTAAATTAACAAATGCTTCAATCCCTGTCATATCGGAAATGTATTTTTCACTAACATCTAATGATATTATCGCTTCAGCTTCCTCAGGACTAATTTTACCATCTCCATCGGTATCAACTCCTAATTCAATAAGAGCATTCAAGAAATTTTCATCTGGAATATTAACCACAGGGCTTGCTTCATCTTTCCTGCACTGAGCTAGGACAAGCACCAACAGTAGGAGTAAAACAATCCTGGAAATTAATTTCATGAGGAATAAGGTAAAATGATATTTACCAGTAAGATACAACTTTATAAAATGAAAATCA
>JASJGS010000037.1:0-7532 GCA_033791445.1 Bacteroidales bacterium
AGTTGGGTAACCACTGATCTTGTACATTCTATCCACCGCTGGCTCTGTAAGAATCACATCATAACTGAGTTCCCTTTTATCGAGAAAAGTATCCAGGTTGTCTAAGCTGTGTGGCTGGTTGTCAACAGAATTTAATCCAAAAATTTTCAAGCCTCTGTCTTTGTATTTTGTAAAGAGTTCCGAGAGGGCAGGCATGGCTCGAACGCATGGAGGGCAGTGAGTATACCAGAAATCAACAATTATTACATTTTCCCCAATATAATCAGCCAACTGGAAATCTTCCCCACCTGGATAAAAGTTCCCTGCAAAAAGTGGAGCCTTATCACCTATATGGAGCATTTTCTCTAATCTTGAAGTCTCTGAGTTAGTTCCTTCACTCTGAACAGGATTCTCTTTAAGGACAGTCTTCTGCATTTCCTTAAGTTTTTGAAGGTCTACCTTGTCAAACTCAAGGTCTGAGAAAAATAATTCTTCAAAGAACACATTATCCTTGTTCATAGTTTGCTTTTTTGCCCAAAGAGGAAAAAGGTTTTCTTTTTCAATCATATAAGTGATAGTTGTTTTTCCTTGCCTTTCACCAGTTCGGGTCATAACTATCTTATCACATTTTTTTCCCTGATAAATAGTATCAGAAATAATGCTATTCGTACCTGAGCCATCTATTTGGGTGGTCAAAATCTCTGGATTTAAGAAAACATCTATCCAATCAAGCTCTGAAATCAAGTTTCCTTCATAATTTGGATAAAATACCGTTGTTTTTTTAGGTGGAATAGCTAGATAATAATTTCCAGCATCGTAAATCATATTATAGGGCCGATAATTGTTATTCACCCAAACATATCCATTTCTGAGGGTATCACTATTATCTCGAACTACCCAGACTTCAAAGGGAGTCAGGGTGGTATCTGGTAAGCTGGGAGAATAGCTTTTCTGTAAAATTTTGTAGGATACTGACACATGCCTGTTTGATTCCTTTGAAAGTTTAGAGGCAAGATGCTCAGAATTCTCTATACATCCTGTAAATAAGAAAGAGGCTACTAAAACGACTGGAAATATTTTTTTCATCTTCTTGGTTTTATGGAATTTTAACTGATAAAAATATGAAAAATTTATTCAGAACTTGAAATGAGACGAAAGAACTCTTTAAATTCGTTACAAACACTTGCTTTTTAATCCTACTCCCTATGAAATAATTGTCAAATTACTTTTAATCCCTATATTTAACATTCAAAAAATTCATTTATACCTCAATTCCATGACAGAAAAAGAACGCAATAGCAGACGTGAATTTCTTCGCAAAATAATTGCAACATCAACCATGGCAGGATTGGCTGCTTATGTCAATCCCCTTGATATACTTGCCATTAGTGCTGCAAAAGGAAAGATTCCAAAAAGACCTCTCGGTAAAACTGGTTACATGGTCAGTCAATTCAGTCTTGGTGGACAGGCCACTATTGAAACGCCCGGGAAAGAAAGTGAATCCATTGATATTATCAACAGGGCACTGGATCTTGGAGTGAATTATATCGACACTTCTGCCTATTATGGAAGGGCTACAGAGGGAAAGAGCCAGCTTGAGATGCAGGGAACCAGCGAGCGCTATATTGGAAAGGTACTGAAGCACCGTAGGAAAGAGGTCTTCATTGCTACCAAAACACATGATAGAAGCTATGATGGAGCCATGCGCCACCTGGAGAAGTCATTAAAGAACCTGCAAACCGATAAAATTGATCTATGGCAGGTTCACAATGTGAGAGCTAAGGAAATAGATACTTTAGATAATATGTTTACCGACGATGGTGTAATGACAGCTATGAAAAAGGCAAAAGAGGAGGGAGTTGTTAAATTCCTGGGAATAACGGGTCATGAAGATCCTGTGGTTATGCGTACTCTACTTGAAATGTATCCTTTTGATAATGCACTGGTTGCAATAAATGCAGCGGATAAGCATCACAATCCTTACATTGAGAAATTCCTGCCTACTGCTGTTGAAAAGCAGATTGGTATTGTGGGAATGAAAATTCCTGCCCGTGATCGTATTTTTAGCCAGGGTGGAATAATTAATATGAAGGAAGCCATTGATTATGTACTCACTTTGCCTGTAAGTACCATCATTGTTGGTATTGACAAGATCCCTGAGCTGGAAGAAAACATCAAAATTGCCAAAGAATTTAAGCCTCTAACAGCCGATGAAATGCTGGCCATAGAGGACAAAACAAAACCTTACTATAAGGATCTGATGTTTTTCAAAGGGCTATCTGAATGGCCCCCGGAATGGTAAGCAGTACTTTAATTGACTAATCTATTAGATAGAGTTTTACAAAGATTCTTCAGCCCCAGAGGGGCGAAATATATTGAGTAAGGAGCATTAGCGCCATGCGAGGATATATCAAATTGCCAAGTTTCATTGGTACGATATATAAATAATACAATCACAAATCAGATCTCTCCACTCATTTTATTCGTCGCGATGACATCAACAATATTTTGTTTTGTTGAATTGTATTTACTTTTACGCAGAGGCTCGCAAAGATTCTTAAGTCCCAAGGGGGCGAAATAAATTAAGCATCGGGCGTAGCCCGATGCAATAAGAAGTGAAACCACCCAAGCGCCATTGGTGCGACATATTAAGAGCCAAACAATCACAATATCTTTTTGTTAAGATCATGGCACATATTTTAAGGGTTTCCTATCTTTGCAGATCTTTAAAAGTATTCTAGAAAATAATGAAAGCAGAAATAATATCCATAGGAGATGAATTATTGATTGGCCAGACCATCAATACCAATGCAGCCTGGATGGGGCAGGAGCTGAATAAAATAGGTGTGGACGTACACCAGGTATCAGCTATCTCCGATGACAAAGAGCACATTATACAATCATTGGATGAAGCACGCCAGAGAGTAGACCTTGTGCTTATAACGGGTGGATTGGGTCCTACAAAGGACGACATTACCAAAACTACACTGGCGGATTATTTCAAAACCAGTCTTGTCATAAATCCTGATATTTTAGAGAGCATTAAAGGCCGCCTAAAGAGCAGAAACCTGGAAATAAATGAATTGAACAGGCAGCAGGCACTGGTCCCTGAGGATTCTCGTATTATCCTAAATGAATGGGGTACCGCTCCTGGCATGTGGTTTGAGGACGAGGGGAAGGTTTTTGTTGCTATGCCCGGTGTACCGGTGGAGATGAAGGGCCTTATGTCAAAATATATATTACCTGCTGTTAAAGAAAAATTCCATCCGCCAGTTATTCTCCACAAGACCCTTCTTACCCTGGGTACCATTGAGGCCAGATTGGCTGATATACTGGAGGAATTTGAGAATGAGCTTCCAAAAGAGCTTAAACTGGCATATTTACCTACTTCACCCATCATTAAACTGAGGTTTTCTGCCAGGGGAGCTGACTCCGAGACTCTTGAAGCAATCCTGGATGCCCAGGTTGAAAAGCTCCGGAACATTATCCCTGATCTTGTTTTTGGTGTGGAACCTGATACGCTGGAAGAAATTGTGGGAGATTTGTTGAAAGAGAGAAAACAGACCATATCAACCGCCGAAAGTTGCACCGGAGGGAACATATCACGCCTTCTTACCTCGGTATCCGGAAGCTCAGATTACTATGTTGGATCGGTTGTAGCATACGCCTATGAAGCTAAAACAAAAACTTTAGGTGTTAACTTGCAAGATCTTGAAAAACATGGAGCTGTGAGTGGAGAGATTGTTACCCAAATGGCTGAAGGAGTAAAGAAATTGATGCAAACCGATTATGCTATAGCAGTATCAGGAATAGCAGGTCCGGGAGGGGGTTTACCCCGGAAACCGGTAGGAACTATCTGGATTGCCATATCTTCGCCTAAAGGTACTGTAGCTCAGAAATTTAACCTGGGAAAAGATCGTTATAGAAATATTCATAGTGCCTCCATTATTTCACTGAATCTACTACGCAAAAGTATCCTTAACATCTAAAAATGAATATATTTGCAAATTATTTTAGAAAATTATTTGATTATTTGAATAAAAATCACGTATTTTGCGCTCTGTTTCGGAAAAGGTGTTGAATTTAGATAAAAAGTAGGAAAATGTCGAGAGTTTGTCAAATAACAGGAAAGAGTATGATGGTGGGAAACAACGTGTCTCACTCAAAAAGAAGAACTAGAAGAAGGTTTTACCCGAATTTATTCAATAAGAAGTTTTATCTAGCCTCTGAAGATCGCTGGGTTAACTTAAAAATTTCAGCCGCTGGAATTAGACTCATTAATAAAAAGGGTCTTGCAGTAGTGCTAAAAGAAGCGAAGGAAAAAGGGTTTATTGATAAGTATTAAAAAGGGAAGTAAAAATGGCTAAGAAAGGGAATAGAGTGCAGGTGATATTAGAATGCACCGAGCATAAAAACAGTGGAATGCCCGGAACATCCAGGTATATTACCACAAAGAACCGGAAGAATTCTCCGGATAGAATAGAATTGAAAAAATACAATTCAGTTCTTAAGAAAGTAACTCTTCACAAGGAAATAAAGTAATTTTTAAGATATGGCTAAGAAAGTTGTTGCAACACTGAAAACCGGAACTGGAAAATCGTTTACCAAAGTAATCAAAATGGTAAAATCAGATAAATCAGGTTCTTACGGTTTTAAAGAAGAAATGGTTCATAATGATCATGTCAAAGATTTCTTTCAAAAGAAATAAGATTTTGATTTAAAGCATAATAGGAAAGCTTTCTTCTAACTGAGGGAAGCTTTTTTGTATTTTGAACATTTATTGATAAAATTATCAGCCGTGGGATTATTTAGCAGACAGAAGAAACAGGACCTCAACAAGGGACTTCAAAAAACAAAGGATAGTGTTTTTAAAAAGCTTTCCAGGGCGGTTGTAGGTAAAACTAAGGTCGATGATGAGGTCCTTGATAAGCTGGAAGAAGTACTTATTAGCTCAGATGTTGGGGTGGATACCACAATCCGAATCATAGGTCGGATAGAGGAGAGGGTCTCGAATGACAGGTACCTTGGGACCGACGAGTTAAACCGCATATTGAAAGAGGAAATTTCTGGCCTCCTTGAAGGGAATGAAACAGGATCAACAAATGATTTTAGTGCTACTTTGGATAAGAAGCCATATGTCATTATGGTTGTTGGAGTTAATGGTGTAGGTAAAACGACTACTATAGCTAAGTTAGCTTATTATTTCAAGAAAAATGGCAAGAAGGTTATACTTGGTGCAGCCGATACTTTCCGGGCAGCGGCTATTGATCAATTGCAGATTTGGGCCGATAGGGTAGATGTAGAGATCGTTAAACAATCCATGGGTTCCGATCCTGCCTCTGTTGCATATGATACACTGGCATCTGCAAAATCAAAAGATGCCGATGTGGTTATTATCGATACCGCCGGAAGACTTCACAACAAAGTCAACCTGATGAATGAGCTGGGGAAAGTGCGTAAGGTTATGGATCGGGTAGTAAGTGGTGCGCCACATGAAGTACTGCTTGTTCTGGATGGCTCAACCGGACAAAATGCATTTGAACAGGCCAAGCAATTCACCAAGGCGACCGAAGTGAATGCCCTGGCCATAACCAAGCTTGATGGTACCGCCAAGGGTGGAGTGGTTATTGGAATATCCGACCAATTTAAGATACCGGTTAAGTATATTGGAATCGGTGAGAAACTTGAAGACCTGCAGCCTTTTATCAAAGAGGAGTTTGTAGATAGCCTCTTTTCTTAGGTATCAAATTCCCAAAACCTAAGACCAAATAAACCCCATCACGGATTCCTATCTTTTGGATATGCTCCTTTAGGAATTAACAGGCTGATATAGAAAGAATCCTAATACTTTAAAATGAAAACTACTTCCTCCAAAAATAAAATTAACATCATTACCCTGGGTTGTTCAAAGAACCTGGTGGATTCGGAGGTCTTAATGGGGCAATTGCAGGCCGGTAAGCTGGAAGTTGTGCATGACTCAAACGATACAGATGCCCGAACTGTTGTTATCAATACCTGTGGATTTATTCACGATGCCAAAGAGGAATCTATAAATACTATACTTCAATTCATCCAGGCAAAAGAAGCTGGTAAAATCGATAATGTATTTGTTATGGGCTGTTTATCAGAGCGATATAAAAAGGATCTCGAGGATGAAATAGGGGAGGTGGATCAGTATTTTGGAGTGAATGATATAAAGGAAATAGTTACCAAACTTGGGATCGATTACCGAAAGGATCTCCTGGGAGAAAGGCTTCTAACCACACCAAAACATTATGCCTACCTGAAAATATCTGAAGGTTGTGACCGTACCTGCTCTTTTTGTTCCATACCACTCATCCGTGGAAAGCATATATCCAAACCCATAGAAGAAATTCTGCTTGAAGCGCAAAATTTGGTGAACAGAGGAGTGAAGGAATTGATTCTTATAGCCCAGGACCTGTCGTATTATGGCCTTGACCTCTATAAAAAACGAATGTTGCATGATCTCTTAACGCGTTTAACGGAGATAGAAGGCCTTTCATGGATACGCCTACACTACACCTACCCAACCAGCTTTCCGGTGGATATACTGCCTCTGATGGCCTCAAATGATAAGATTTGCAACTACATTGATATACCTGTTCAGCATATCAGCGATTTGGTTTTAAAAAATATGAGGCGTGCACACGATCGGAAAAGTACGCTCGATCTACTCCATAAATTCCGTGAAGAAGTTCCCTCGGTGGCTATTCGTACCACTATGTTGGTGGGCCATCCTGGAGAGGGTGAGAAGGAATTTGATGACTTAAAGGATTTTGTAAAGAAGTTCCGTTTCGATCGGCTTGGTGTTTTTCCATACTCGCATGAGGAAGGTACCTATGGATATGAGCATTTCACCGATGAGATCCCAGAAGAAGTAAAAAATCAGAGAGTCGAAGAGCTAATGCAGATCCAGCAGAAAGTATCTGCTGAACTCAACCAGGCCAGGTTGGGCAAGGAGTTCAAGGTGCTTATTGATAGGAAAGAAGGGGAGTATTATATCGGTCGAACGGAGTATGATTCACCCGAGGTCGACAATGAGGTGCTTATCAGGCAGGAGTCCGGGCCGCTGAGTATTGGCGAATTTTATCAGATAAAAATTACTGATGCCTCAGAATACGACCTGTTTGGGGAGTTGGTATAAGAATTCTACTATTTTATCTATAAAAGCTATTTCACAAAGAATCGCCGAGCCACGCTAAGCCCCAAAGGGGCGAAAATCAATAAGCACCGAGCTAGCCCGGTGCAATGAACCAACCCTTTTGTAAAAGCACTGAAAGTGCGAAATCCTTTAAACCTTCCAAGGATAAATCAAGGTCATTATTTTATGAGGCTTCAACCTGAATAAACCAGACACATATATTTCTTAGCCCCAAAGGGGGGCAAATCATTAAGCAACAGGCGCAGCCTGGTGCCTTCGTCTAAAATGTATACCCAGCACCAACGGTGCGAAATCAATTTAATTGCAAGAATAGACATCTGGAAATAAATTCTAACGCCAAACTTCGCAAATACTTAGCCCCAAAGGGGCG
>JASJGS010000038.1:0-8818 GCA_033791445.1 Bacteroidales bacterium
GAATAACCTCCTTGTTGAAGCTGTAGGAACCAAAATTGGTTTTCGAAATGTTGAGATAAAGAATAGCCAGTTACTAGTAAATGGCAAAGCTGTTTTGTTCAAGGGAGTTGACAGACATGAACATGATCCCTATGCCGGTCACGTTATATCCCATGAATCTATGCTTGATGACATCCGGCTTTTTAAAGAGAATAATATCAATGCTGTTCGGACAAGTCATTATCCAAACGATCCGGTCTGGTATGACTTATGCGACCAATACGGGATATATGTAATAGATGAGGCCAACATTGAATCACATGGTATGGGTTATGGCGAGAAGAGCCTGGCCAAAGATCCTGCATGGGAAGAGGCGCATGTGGACAGGATTGCCAGAATGGTGGAAAGAGATAAAAACCATCCCTCAGTGGTCATTTGGTCAATGGGAAATGAAGCGGGTGATGGCGTAAATTTTACTGCTGGATATAACTGGATTAAAACAAATGATGCTTCAAGACCAGTACATTATGAACGAGCTTTATTTGGAGACAACACAGATATCTATTGCCCCATGTATGCTGGTATCGGTCATATGGTAAAATATGCCAAGGACGACCCTAAGAAGCCACTTATTTTGTGTGAATATGCTCACTCAATGGGTAATAGCACTGGTAACTTACAGGATTACTGGGATGTTATTGAGGAGTATGATGCACTACAGGGAGGATTTATCTGGGACTGGGTTGACCAGGGCCTATTAAAAGAGACCGAGGATGGAGAAACATTCTGGGCCTACGGTGGTGATTATGGCGGCAAAGGCATTCCAAGTGATAACAACTTTTGTATGAATGGATTAATTGATTCAGACCGGACAGCACATCCAGCCCTTGAAGAAGTAAAAAAGGTATATCAGAATTTTGGTTTCAAGGCGGTTGATTTAAACAGTGGTAAATTTGAAATTACAAATGAAAACTTTTTTATTGGTACAGATGGATTTGAACTCAGTTGGGAAATCCTGGCCAATGATAGAACTATAGCGCAAAACACTATTTCCGACCTGACCATTCCACCCGGGGAAGCAAGGCTGGTTAGTATTCCGCTTCCTGATGATTCAATGATAGAACCTGGAGTGGAATTCTTTTTAAACTTCAGAATTCATACCACCAAAGAACAGCCACTTATTTCCGAAGGATTTGAAATTGCGAAAGAACAGTTTCAACTCCCACTCTTCAAGAAGAAGCTAAATTTAAAAATGCAGGATATACAAGCTGTTAAACTTGATGACACAGGCAGTGAAATTATTGTTACTGGAGTTGACTTCACGGTAAAACTTAACAAATCAAATGGTTTTATTAGCTCATTTGTGTTCAACGGTACGGAATTATTAAACAAAGGTCCACAACCAAATTTCTGGAGAGCCCCTATAGACAACGATTTTGGATTTGGGATTCAAAAAAAGCTGGGTGTATGGCAAGATGCAGGAAAAACAATGAAAGTTAGTGATCTTGCTATAAAGACTATATCATCCAATGAAGTAAATATTCATTTTGAATTTGATATCCCATCTGTAAAGTCGAAATACCTGATTTCCTATAGAATCTTAGGTAGTGGAGATATTATAATAAAGAACAATTTCACACCAAGGAAAGATGGTTTACCAGATATGCCGAGGTTTGGAATGCAATTGAATATCCCAAAGGAATACGGCCATATTAGCTGGTTTGGTCGGGGACCACAGGAGAATTACTGGGATAGAAAAACAGCAGCTTTTGTAGGCTTGTATGAAAAAACTGCTGAAGAATTGTATTTTGCCTATGCCAGTCCACAGGAAAACGGAAACCGCACTGATACTCGATGGATTGCTTTTACCGATGAGAAGGGGAATGGGCTCCTAGCTACAGGAATGCCCCTATTAAGCTGGTCTGCCCTTCCTTATACTATGGAAGACCTCTCACAGGATCTCCGGGGAACCAAGCATACTATTGACTTAAAGAAAAATAATTTCATTTCTCTAAATCTTGATTTCAAGCAAATGGGTCTTGGTGGAGACAACTCATGGGGTGCATGGCCACATCCTCAGTATCGGTTGCCAGCAAAGGAATACAGCTATGAATTTAAACTTAGTCCAATTCGAAGTAAATAATTAAAGCATACACATGAAAAATCGTGTTCTGATCAGCATTGGGTTCATCCTGTTTTCCATTGCAATTATTGGATGTTCAAATTCAGATAAAAACAAACAGGAAAACATACCTCCCAATATTGTCTTTATTATGGCTGATGACCTGGGATATGGTGAACTTGGCTGTTTTGGGCAGGAGAAAATTATAACATCAAACATTGATGCATTGGCTTCCGAAGGCATGAAATTTACTCAGTTTTATTCTGGAGCACCTGTTTGTGCACCAGCCAGATGTATTCTTCTTACCGGAAAACATTCTGGCAACGCGTTCATTAGGGGAAATAATGAATGGCCTGAAAGAGGAGAAGTTTGGAATTTTGAAAAGGCAAGCAAAGATCCTGGCCTGGAAGGTCAGTATCCCATACCTGCAGAAACAATTACAATGGGAAAACTTTTACAGGGAGCAGGGTATAAAACTGCTTGTATTGGTAAATGGGGACTTGGTGCCCCCAATTCTGAAGGTGTTCCTAACAAACAAGGATTTGATTTCTTTTTCGGATACAATTGTCAGAGACAAGCACACACTTATTATCCCTTACACCTATGGAGAAATGAAGAAAAAGTATTTCTTGATAATGAGTTGGTTGTTCCTGGAACTAAACTTGAGAAAGGGGCAGATCCCAATAACCCGGCAAGCTATAAGAAGTTTTTCCAGAATGATTATTCAGCCGATCTTATGCTGGATGAGGCTCTGAACTTTATGGATGAAAATAAAAACCAGCCATTTTTCCTATACTATGCCTCTCCTATTCCTCACGACCCTGTTCAGGTTCCAAAGGAATATGTAGATTGGTATCAGGAATCTTTTGGTGAAGAAGAACCTTATCTTGGTGATAAGGGGTATTTTCCAAATCAATATCCGCGTGCTGCCTATGCTGGCATGATCAATTATCTTGATGACCAGGTTGGGAAACTTGTAGCAAAATTAAAAGAGCTGGGCCTTTATGAAAATACATTAATCATTTTTACAAGCGATAATGGTCCTACTTATGCGGGAGGGGTTGATGCCGCATTTTTTGATAGCGCTAAACCTTTCAAATCAGAACATGGGTGGGGCAAAGGATTTACACATGAAGGAGGTATCCGCGTTCCAATGATTGCCAGCTGGCCTGGTCATATAGAACAGGGTACAGAAAATAATCATATCAGTGCATTTTGGGATGTATTGCCAACTTTTTGTGAAATAACAAATATCCCCGTACCTGAGGATATTGATGGAATCAGTTTCCTCCCCGCCCTTTCAAGCATGAACCAGGAAAATCATGATTATTTGTACTGGGAATTCCCTAGCTATACCGGGCAACAAGCTGTTCGGATAGGAAAGTGGAAAGGTATCCGCCAGAACATTTTTAAGGGAAATATGGACATTGAATTGTACAACCTTGAAAATGATATTCGGGAAGAAAATAATATTGCCTTAGAGCATCCAGAAATAGTAAAACAGATAGAGGAGATTATGCTTATTGAGCATGAACCATCGGAAATGTTTCCTCTATTCCCATCTGAAAGGAATAAGGAATAGACTTCTATACTATACTTAACATAGTATAACTACATTAATTAAAGATAGCTTTTCAGCAAACTTAAAATCTTATGAGACCGGTCTATGCCGATTGCTGTAAAATCCATAAAAGGCTATAACTACAAAACAAAACAATGGTACCAGGTAGGAATAATGGATGTTTCCGGTAACATCAGAAATTTGTCCCTGTATGGCAGTCAATACAGCTCCCCCAAGTATAGCCATTATTAAACCAGAACCACCTATTTTAGTATCATCACCCAAACCCTGTACCGCCTGGCCAAAGATAGTTGGAAACATTAGAGACATAAAGCCAGATATTGAAACTAGTGCTATTACCGCTACCATACCGCTTCCAAAAATAACGATAAGGGTGCTGAGTAAGGCCAGAATAGCAGAAGAGGAAAGCAGTGTTCCGGGCTTAAAATACTTCATTAAACCAGTAAAGACAAATCTTGACAAGGTAAATGCAACCAGGGCAGCAATATAATAATCAGAAGCCTGCCCCTCATTTAAGCTAAGTTCCTTCATGACATAGCGAATAGTAAATGACCATACACCAATCTGGGCTCCAACATAAAAGAACTGGGCCACGACACCCGATACATAATTTGGATTTTTAATCAACCTACGAATTGTGGCCCCGAAATTTAAGGAACCAGAATCAACAGCCTTAGGCATTTTACTAAACGCAATAAGCAACCATATTACCAGAAGAACTGCGGCCACACCCACATATGGGCCCATAACTGCATTTAATTCAGCTGTTTGAACAACATTTAACTGTTCCTGTGTCATGGCAGCCCTATCAGCAGCACTGGCTTGATTTAAATTGGATAAAATGAAATACTTGCTCAATACTACCCCGATTATTGATCCAATAGGATTAAAGGATTGTGCCAGATTCAAACGCCTGGTTGCTGTTTCTTTGGGTCCAAGGAATATTACATAGGAGTTTGAAGATGTTTCAAGAATAGACAAGCCACCAGCCAAAATGAACAATGCAACAAGGAAATGGCCATAGACCTGGGTATTACTGGCAGGATAAAACAACAATGCTCCCAGGATAAACATTCCTAGTCCGAGCAGGACTCCAGACTTATAGGAAAACTTCTTTATAAATAATGCTGCAGGAAGTGCCAGGCAAAAGTAAGATCCATAAAAAGCAAGCTGAATTTTCGATGTTTGAAAATCAGTCATGCTCATTATCTTTTTAAAGGCAGCAAGCAATGTATCCGTCATATTGTTAGCCAAGCCCCACATTAAAAAAAGAATGGTTAATAAAATGAAGGGAAGCAAATAGTTATGGCCATCTACCTTAAAAAATGGTACTCTTTCTTTCTCTTTACTCATGATAAATTGTCTATTAATAAAGATTTATGAAATAGGGGCTTAAGAATAATTATTAATCTGCGTTGCAACTACTTAGCCTAAAGATCTGATCCATCATTTGCCATTTTTCATCAGAACTTGCCTGGGCTGTAGTTTTCTGATATTTAGATACAAATTCTTCCCATTCAGCCTGCCTGGGAAGGGTAGCTAATTTGGCTATTTGTTTATTCCAATCAAAATCATCAGGGACTTCAATAATCATAAATAATATATTTCCCGAGATATAAATTTCCATCTCCAAAATTCCAACTTCTTCGATGCCAGTTATAACCTCTTTCCAGGCATTTTCTGACCTGTGCCAATATTTATACTCCTCAATTAGCTGAGGATCGTCTTTAAGTTGAAGTGTTTGACAATAACGCTTTGACATGGACATAACTTTTATTTGACCTTATTCTAAGTATTTACAATATTCTGCGATAAATATGAATCTATTATTAAGAATATTATTTAAAGGGATGAATATATTAAAATTAGTGATTCTATCTAAAAATATTTTTACACAACTATCATATACTACTGTATAACTATAGATTCCAATACAAATTAATATTTTTCTCTTCTATCTAGTTAAAGCATGAAATTTGTATCGGATGACCATCTTGAACAAACTTTTCTTGCAATTGCAACTATACTTTTATATATTCGTAAATACAACATATACAAATACTTATTTATGGGCCCCCTTCAGGCCTTATCTTATGGGAAAGTCTTCATGCCATATTATTAGAGGTAGTATTCTCTCTATTGCATTGCTATTTGCCCTGATAATTAGTGCTTTCCCACAAAATTTCTGTTTATCAGATGTCTGGTATTCGCGTGATGCAAATGATGATGATCAGTTTGGTTACGCTATAGCAGTTTATGGCGATTATGCCATAGTTGGATCTAGATCAGAAGATTTGGATTCAAATGGCCAGAACAAAATAGATAAAGCCGGGGCAGTCTATTTTTATAAAAAGAACCTTGATGGGAAATGGGAGATGATCCAAAAATTGGTTCTTCCTGAAAGAAAGAAAAACGATTATTTTGGCCACTCTGTATCTATATACGAGAATTTAGCGGTTGTTGGAGCTATTGGTAAGGATAACCCGAATGATTCCAAAATGGAAAATGTAGGTGCAGTTTACCTTCTGCAACTTGGTTCCGACGGCAATTGGAATATTAATAATCAATTTTTCGCTTCGGATATGGCCAAAGATGCCGAACTGGGATACTCAGTTAGTATTTATGGTGAAAGAATTTTAGCTGGGGCTCCAAAAGAAGAACGAGATCAATATGGGGGTAATTCAATTGACAAGGCAGGTGCAGTTTATATATTTGAAAGGAGGTGGTGGGGGCCATGGGGACAAATTCAGAAAATTGTTTCCCCAGAAAGAAGGAAAAATGATCATTTTGGGGAGTCTCTGGGAATTTTTGATAGCCAGGCCCTTATTGGAGCCTTTAAGCACAATGAGGACGACATTAGTGAGGCCGGTGCAGTTTATGCTTTTACCAGGAGTAATTGGAATGGCTGGTATTTCAATTCAAAACTAAAAATACCTTATTACACCGACAAAGGTCAGTTTGGACATGGAATACATGTTTTCGAAGATTATGCAATTATAGGGTCAAATGGAGATAACCGAGATTCAAATGGAGGGAACCTGATTAAAGCCGCAGGCTCTGCATCAATTTACAGATTTGTTTCTGGCAACACCTGGGACTATGTTCAAAAGCTTGTAGCTGAAGACAGAGCTGAGGATGATAAATTTGGTTGGGCTGTAAATTTGACTAAAGAATATGCTATTGTAGGAGCCATTAATAAGGATGTCTCCAATAGTTCGGGAGATGTAAGAGGCAATGCCGGAGCTGCCTATGTATTTCAAAATACCGGTTCAGAAAAGTGGAATCAAATTAGCAGGCTGGAACTAGAAGATCCAGATAAAGACGATAATTTAGGATTCTCTGTTGCTTTCAGTAGTAGGTCGATCCTGGTTTCATCCCTTAAACGTGATAAACCAAAATCAGAAAACGAAGATAAGGCTGATAAATCTGGTGCCGTCTTTATATTTGAGTCCTGCCAGGATATCGTTGTCAATGTAGATACTTCAATTTGCGATGGAGATAGCATATGGCTCCAAGGAGCTTTTCAGAATGAAGCAGGAACTTATACAGACATTTATACTTTACCATCGGGGTATGATAGCATAGTAATTACAGACCTGACTATTCTTCCTAACTCCATCACAAATAAGCAGCTTGCTATTTGTGCTGGAGACAGTATCTGGTTGGGTGGAAGCTTCCAACGACATGCCGGTTTTTATTACGACACCCTGGATGCATTCAACAGTTGTGACAGTATTATAATTACTGAACTTTTTATCACTCCCCTTTCATCAAGCACTGTGGAAGAAAGTATTTGTGAGGGTGATAGCATATGGTTGGCTGGATCTTTTCGGTCCATCGCAGGATTGTATTATGATACCATACCACAGCCCTCAGGCTGTCCCGATGTTTTAATAACAGATCTCAGCATACTTCCAACTCCAGTAATTCATACAGATACTACTATCTGTGAAGGAACAAGTATTTGGCTGGAAGGAACTTATCAAACTGTGCCGGGTACCTATTATGATACAATTCCAGGACTTGAAAGCTGTGATAGCATAATAATTACGGAACTTTCGGTTACTCCAATATCATCAAAAACAATACAGATTTCAATTTGTCCGGGAGACAGTATTTGGATTGTTGATGCCTATATTTCAGTCCCTGGCACCTATTATGATACCCTTATCAATCCTTCCGGGTGCAACAGAGTAATGATTACCGAATTATCCTTCTATCCAGAGCCAGTGATCAACGTCGAAACTAGAATCTGTTCAGGAGATAGTATATGGCTTGGAGGGAATTACCAGACAATACCAGGTACATATTACGATACCTTTGCCAGCAGTCATGGTTGTGATAGTATCGTGATTTCCACCCTAACAGTAAGTGAAGGGCAGTCCTATACCATTCCACAAATCAGGTCTATATGCAAAGGCGATAGCATTTGGTTACAAAATGCATATCAGAAAACGGCAGGAATATATGTTGATACCACCATCATTGAACCTTGTGGGGATACACTCTTGTATAGAACTACTCTTAATGCTTATCCATTGGCTGAGATTGATATTGGAGCGGATTCCACACTATGCGATGGAGAAACTTTGTTACTGGATGCCGGGATTGGTTTTGAATCGTATAATTGGAATAACGGTTTTGCATCTACCCAGACTATCATTGCCAATATGGCCGGCTCCTACAGTGTTGTTGGAACCGATGTGAATGGATGCAATGATACCGATGAAATTATTATCACATATGAAACATGTTCACCCAATGCTATACCAGGTAATAATGCCTTTGAAGTATTGATCTATCCAAATCCTACTGCTGGTTTGTTAAATATAAATATGGGAGACAAATACAAGGGTGAAGATTTGACCATCCATGTAACCAATTTACAGGGACAAGTACTATTTACAAAAGAGGTATCAAAAACATCTGAAATTTCACTTGAGTTGTCCCATTTACCTAAAGCAATGTACTATTTGAGTATCAGAAACAGTACAACCAGCCTTTCCGTTAAAGTCATTCTAAAATAGAATCGTTCCTTTATTATTCCTTAAACATGGAATAATTGTTATTTTCAAGTATATTCTTCTTTCTAAAGTGTTCATTTTAGTACAGTTGCATGTACGATATCATTACAA
>JASJGS010000039.1:0-5452 GCA_033791445.1 Bacteroidales bacterium
CGTCTCTAAGTGTAGTGTCGAAGATAAAAACTTGTTTGTCCATATGTTTTATGATATTATATTTTGAAATTTAATTAATGATTGTCAGATGAAATTTGATGATACAAAAAAAGGCTAATTCTGAGGTCTGAGTTTTCTTACCTGCTCCCCGGTTTGCCATAATTCTGATTCTCTCATTTCTTTGAGTTCTGCCTCCAGTTCTTCTCTATAGTTCACACTACCAGTTCTATCTAAAACTACTCTGGTTTCCTGTCCTGATTTAACACTATCATATAGATCGTTAAAAACAGGGATTACAGCTTCCCTGAATTTATGTCTCCAATCCAATGCACCTCTTTGAGCTGTTGCACTACAATTTGCATACATCCAATCCATTCCGTTTTCATCCACAAGGCGAATTAAACTTTGAGTTAATTCTTCCACTGTTTCATTGAATGCTTCACTAGGGCTGTGACCATTTTTACGCAATACCTTATATTGTGCTTCCATAATACCAGCAATAGCTCCCATTAGTACACCTCTTTCCCCGGTTAAATCACTATACACCTCGTTCTGAAAGGTTGTAGGAAATAGATAACCTGATCCAATTGCAATCCCTACGGCCAGAGTTCTTTCTTCTGCTCTACCTGTAAAGTCCTGGAAAACAGCATAACTTGAGTTAATGCCGGTTCCTGCAAGAAAATTACGTCGTACACTGGTACCTGATCCTTTGGGTGCAACCAGTATTACATCAACATTTTCTGGAGGAATAACTCCAGTTTGTTCGCTGTAGGTAATTGAGAATCCATGAGAAAAGTATAAGGCGTCGCCTTCATTTAAGCACTCTTTTAAAGATGGCCATACTGCTCTTTGAGCAGCATCTGAAACCAGATACTGAATTATAGTGGCCCTCTTTGCAGCCTCCTCAATTGGGAATAAGGACTCTCCAGGTATCCAACCATCGTTTACTGCCCTTTCCCAATCATCTTTAAATTCAGGAGATTGGCCAATAATTACCTTAAATCCATTGTCTTTCATGTTGAGTGATTGTGCTGGACCCTGAACACCGTAACCAATAACACAAATCACTTCGTCTTTCAAAATTTCCTGTGCTTTTGATAATGGGAATTCTTCCCGTGTAACTACGTTTTCTTCTACTCCGCCAAAATTAATTCTTGCCATGATTTCTATTGTTTATTTTTTCGTTTATATAATTTTATTTTTTAGCCGTAATTTTTATGCCATTGGCCGCATCCATTTCTTTTAGATACGATGTTAGCTCTTTAAACTGTTTGGTTATTGCCACCCTTCCAGATCGAACAAATTGAAGAACTCCAAATGGATCCAGTTTTTTCAGTAATTCGGTAGTTTCCTCTTTATGGCCTGTTTTTTCAATAACTGCATAATCAGGTGTAATCTCTAGAAATCTTGCATTACTGGATCGAACAATGGTTTCAATTTTATCACTGGCCATCAACTCAACTGTCTTAACCTTATACAAAGCAATTTCCTGATAGATTATTTCATCAGTTAGATGAACAAAGACTTTTAATACATCAACAAGCTTTTCCAGTTGTTTTGCAACTTTCTCCATTAATTCAGACGTTGTATTAACAACAATAGTAAGTTTGTGGATTCCTTTAACGGCAGATTCAGAAGCTGTTATGCTTTCAATGTTTATTTGTCTCCTCGTAAATATGATTGTAATCTGGTTAAGTAATCCTATATGATTTTCAGTAAAAAGGGATACTGTATACTCTTTGTTTAAGACGTTCATATTACTTTTTTTTAATTTAAAATTCTTTGAATTAGCTCAGTTTTATCTCAGAAACTGAGGCTCCTGGTTCTATCATTGGAAAAATATTGCCTTCTTTTTCCACCATTACTTCAAGGAGGAATGGTTTTTTAGAAGATAGCATTTCATTTACAGCTTTGTCCAAATCTTTTCTTTCGGAAACTCTTTTTGCAGGAATATCGAAGCCGCCTGCTATTTTTACGAAATCAGGATTTACCAGCTCTGTAGATGCATATCGTTTATCAAAGAACATGTCCTGCCATTGCCGAACCATTCCCAGGAAGTTGTTGTTAAGGATTACAATTTTTACAGGTAGTTTATATTGCAAAATAGTACCCATTTCCTGCATGGTCATTTGAAATCCACCATCACCTATAAAGGTAATTACCTGAACATCAGGTTTGCCAAGTTTTGCTCCTATCGCCGCAGGAAGGCCAAAACCCATTGTGCCCATTCCACCTGAAGTAATAAAACTATTCGGATTTTTGAATTTATAATACCTTGCAGATGCCATTTGATGCTGACCCACATCTGTAACGATTATAGCCTCTCCATCTGTTTTTTCCGATATCATATTTACGACTTCTCCCATTCTGATTTTACCATTTTTTGGAAAGCACTCATCTTCTATAACTTTTAATCTTTCAGCCTCATAGCATTTATGAAACTCTGCAAGCCATCCAGGAAATGAGTTCTTTTTTACCAGAGGGATCAATGCCTCAAGAGCCAATTTCGCATCTGCAAGAACCTCAACATCAACCGAAACATTTTTATTTATTTCAGCTCCATCAATTTCAATATGAATGATACTTGCCTTTTTTGCATATTTCTTAAGATTCCCTGTAACTCTATCATCAAAACGCATTCCAATAGCAATGATCAAATCTGCCTCATTTGTTTTTAGATTAGGAGCATAATTCCCATGCATTCCCAGATATCCAACATACTGTGGATGGGCAGTAGGAAAAGCAGAAAGACCAAGTAAAGTGGATGCCACTGGAATCCCGGTTTTCTCAGCAAAAGTTAAAAATTCCTTCTCAGCTTTTGAAAGCAATATGCCATGCCCAGCAAGGATAAGTGGTTTCCTTGCATGATTAATTAAAATGGCAGCTGATTCAATATCATCATTATTAATCGAAATATTTGGATTATAACTTCTCAACTTTGTGCACTTCTCATATTTAAAATCAATCTCATGAAGTTGTGCGTCTTTGGTAATGTCAATTAGGACAGGACCCGGACGCCCGGAGCTTGCAATGAAGAATGCTTTTGCCAGGATTTCAGGTATTTCCTCACCCTTTGTAACCTGGTAATTCCATTTCGTGACAGGCATTGATATACCTACAATATCAGTTTCCTGAAATGCATCTGATCCTATTAAACTTGAAAAAACCTGGGCAGTAATAAATACAACTGGAATAGAATCAAGGTTAGCATTGGCAATACCCGTTACCAGATTGGTAGCCCCAGGACCTGAAGTTGCAAAGCACACTCCGGTCTTACCTGTTACCTGAGCATAGGCCTGTGCTGCATGTGCTCCACCCTGTTCATGTCTTACTAATATATGGGTTAGACTATCTTCTACTTCATATAATTCGTCGTAAATTGGCATTATGGCACCTCCAGGATAACCAAATACTGTATTAACTCCCTCTTCCAGAAGCGATTGAATTACTGCTTTTGCCCCGTTAATTTTATTTGTTTCACTTTTCTTGACCATTTCATCCTCTTTTTGGATTGTACAATTTTTTTTGATCTTGACAGTTACCTGACTTATATTATTTTACTATTCTGATGGCACCAGTATCAGCTGAACTTACAAGTTGTGCATAAGCCTGAAGTGCGCCAGAAATTTTCCTATCTCGGCTTACTGGTAAATAACCTTTTTCCTTTTTTAATTCTTCTTTTTGCTTGCGATTTGCTAGTTCACCTGAATTGAGCAAAACATTAATTTTTCTCTCAAAGAGATTAATTTCTATTGAATCTCCGTCTTTTATTAAGGCTATTTCTCCTCCCGCAGCTGCTTCAGGAGAAACGTGACCAATTGAGAGACCAGATGTTCCACCTGAAAATCTGCCATCTGTAATTAATGCACATTTTTTATCCAAACCTTTTGATTTTAAGTAGGAAGTAGGATAAAGCATTTCCTGCATACCTGGTCCCCCTTTCGGACCCTCATATCTAATAACTATAACATCACCCTCTTTTACATCACCATTCAAAATACCTTCAACTGAAGACTCCTGGGATTCATAGATTTTAGCTATTCCTGTAAAAATAAATACTGAGGGATCGACCCCAGCTGTTTTAACAATGCAGCCATTGCGCGCAATATTTCCATAAAGAACAGCCAGCCCACCATCTTTATTATATGCATTTTCCAGATTTCTGATACATCCTTTTTCTCTATCCAGATCCAGGTTCTTATAACTATTTTTCTGAGAACCCATTTCAAGGTTTTTGAACCATCCTGGGGCACTGGAAAAGATTTCTTTGGCTTTTTGAGTGGCTGACTCTCTTGATAAATCAAATGCCTCAATAGCTTCTTTTAAGGAAGGAAAATCAACTCGCTTTACAGATGTGTCAATTAAGCCAGCCTTTTCTAACTCACCTAAAATAGATAATATACCGCCTGCCCGGTTAACATCCTGAACATGATAGTCAGAACTTGGAGCAACTTTACAAAGCGTTGGAATCTTTCTTGATAAGGCATCAATGTCCTTCATTGAAAAGTCAACCTCTGCTTCATGGGCAATAGCCAGAAGATGGAGAACTGTATTGGTTGATCCTCCCATTGCAATATCAAGAGACATGGCGTTTAAGAAGGCGTTCCTGGTAGCAATAGATCTTGGCAAGACGGAAGTATCTCCATTTATATAATACCTGTCAGTGATCTCAACTATCAGGGAAGCGGCCTGTTCAAAAAGGTCTAATCTGTTCTTATGAGTTGCCACTATAGTACCATTACCTGGCAAAGCAAGGCCAATGGCCTCATTCAGACAATTCATCGAATTTGCGGTAAACATACCTGAGCATGAACCGCAGGTCGGACAAGCTTCTTTTTCAATCTGGTACAAATATTCATCACTAACAGAATCATCGGCTGCTAGTACCATTGCATCAACCAGATCAAGTTGTTTTTTATCTAATACACCAGCTTCCATTGGGCCACCGGAAACATAAATGGTTGGGATATTTAATCGCATTCCGGCCATCATCATTCCTGGAGTGATTTTGTCGCAGTTGCTAATGCAAATCATTGCATCTACCTTGTGTGCATTACAGACATATTCTATACTATCTGCAATTATATCTCTTGATGGAAGGGAATATAGCATCCCATCATGGCCCATGGCAATTCCATCATCTATGGCTATGGTATTAAATTCAGCAGCAAAACAGCCTTGTGCCTCAATACGTTTTTTAACTAGCTGTCCTACTTCATGTAAATGGGCATGCCCGGGAACAAACTGGGAAAATGAGTTTACAACAGCAATTACAGGTCTTTCGAAATGCTTCTCCTGCATGCCATTGGCCCTCCAAAGACTTCTTGCTCCAGCCATATTCCTTCCCTGGGTAGTAGTTGAACTGCGCAGTGCAATTTTATAATCTTGCATATTTTTTTGATATAAAAAAAAAGCTTCCCGATCCGGGAAGCTATATGTTATATTATCGCAT
>JASJGS010000040.1:0-7031 GCA_033791445.1 Bacteroidales bacterium
CTCCAAAGCAATCAACGCTTCCCTGACACTGGGAGCAAAAGTTATCGGACTCATTGAAAATATGAGTGTTTATAACTGTCGCTGCTGTGGTGATGCCGTGCCTGACGAAAATGAAGTAACCATTGAAGCTAGCTTCACAAATGACTTAGGAGCTGATTCTCTTGACACCGTTGAATTAATTATGGAATTTGAAAAAGAATTCAACATTGGTATTCCCGATGACCAGGCTGAAAATATCGGTACTGTAGGCGAGGCAATAACATACCTCGAGGAAAACGCCAAATAAATTTTTAGTAATCCTATATTTCAGATGGAATTAAAGCGTGTTGTAGTAACAGGACTTGGTGCCGTTACTCCAATTGGAAATTCAGTACCCGAATATTGGGATGGGTTGCGAAAAGGAGTAAGTGGTTCTGATTGGATCACCTTGTTTGATGCTGAGAAGTTCAAAACCAGATTTGCATGTGAGGCAAAAGGCCTTGATTTGTCAAACTATTTTGACAGAAAGGAAGCTCGTAGGCTTGATCGCTATACCCAACTTGCTTTAGTTTCTGTTGAGGAAGCTATTCAGGATTGTGCAGTAGACCTTACCAAACTTGACAGAAACCGTGTTGGTGTCATTTATGGTTCTGGTATTGGAGGATTAACAACATTTGCAGAAGAGATATCCGCATTTGCACGGGGTGATGGTACTCCCCGTTTTAGTCCTTTTTTCATTCCCAAGATGATTGCAGATATAGCAGCCGGGCACATTTCCATGAAGTATAAATTTCATGGACCCAATTTTGGTATTGTATCGGCTTGTGCTACTTCAACAAATACTATAATTGATGCAGCTACTTACATACGACTGGGTAAAGCAGATATGTTTGTTACTGGAGGGTCAGAAGCATCCATTAACGAAATAGGTATTGGAGGATTCAATGCTATGATGGCTATGTCAACCAGGAATGATGAGTACAAGACAGCATCCAGGCCATTTGATGTAAGTCGTGATGGATTTGTAATGGGAGAAGGCGGTGGCGCTCTAATTCTTGAAGAACTGGAGCATGCTCAAAAAAGAGGGGCGAAAATCTATGCTGAATTTGTAGGAGCAGGTATGTCGGCTGATGCACATCATCTTACAGCACCGCATCCTGATGGACTTGGGGCAGCTTTGGTGATGAAGAATGCCTTGGATGATGCACAGCTCCAACCCGAAGATGTGGATTATGTTAATGTACATGGTACCGCAACACCTCGAGGTGATATATCAGAAATAAAAGCTATCCATACAGTTTTTGGTGATCATGCTTATAAAATGAATATTAGTGCCACAAAATCAATGACCGGACACCTCCTGGGAGCAGCCGGGGCATTAGAATCAATGGCGGCTTTACTTGCTATTTTGGAAGGCATTATTCCACCAACTATTAACTTGCAAAACCTTGATCCTGAAATTGATCCAAAACTGAATTTGACACCAAATGTTGCCCAAAAACGTGATGTTAATATTGCGCTTAGCAACACCTTTGGTTTTGGGGGGCACAACGCCAGCGTAATTTTTAAGAAATTTATTAATTAATATTTAACTCTAATTCTCCTTGTTCAGACTCTTTCGGACTCAGAACAATTTTTCAAAGCAAATAAAGAATCTAACGGGTTTTAAACCTGGTAGAATTCAATTGTATGAGCTGGCCCTGGTGCCAAAATCATCTGCTCCATCCTTGCCAGGGACGGTAGGTTCCAACAATGAGCGACTTGAATATCTTGGAGATGCTATCCTGTCAGCCATAATTTCTGATTACCTGTTTAGAACTTTCCCGAATAGAAATGAAGGCTTTCTTACAAAAATTAGATCAAAATTTGTAAAACGTCAGTATTTAAATCAACTAGGTAGGAAAATAGGTCTGAATGAGCTTATCTCACCTCCTATATATCAAAATCAGCATAAAAAAAATATTAGTGGCGATACGCTGGAAGCATTTGTGGGAGCCATATATATTGATAAGGGATACGATGCGGCAAAGAAGTTTGTAATTGATAAGTTAATACACGACTACACCGACATTGAAAAACTGGTTAACCACGAAACAGATTTTAAGAGCCAGATTATTGAGTGGGGACAAAAGCACAAAGTAATAGTAAACTTTGAAACATTTGAAGAGACTAACCCAGAGCAGGAAGTACCCTATTTCAAAGCTCGGGTTTTAGTAAGTGATAAAAAGGGCGGTAGTGGATCAGGCTTATCTAAAAAAGAGGCAGAACAAAATGCGGCAAGAAAAGCACTAAAATATATCCAAAATAACTATTTAAATAATGAAACCAGCACTGCAGAAGAATTATAGAATGGCAGCTAATAGGCCACCAAAGTGCTAAAGGACTGAATTGTGAAAAAAGGGAAGAGTCTTAAGTTAAAATATAAGCCAGAGCTGGAATTCTCCTTAATTGGAATTTCATCGCATGAAAATGATTACCATTTAAGCTGGGCAATCAACCAACATCTGGGATTAAATCTTACCAGGTCAAACAATCTTTCAATACTGGCCAAACAGCAGGAGGCTGTGCAGGATTTTTCAGTTTCTTCTTATGAGGATGAGGAATCAATGTTGTTATATAATCTCATTTCAAATTCTGGTGAAAAAGGATTTTTGTTTCCTGAACTGAGAAATATTGATTTCTTTTTACAAATTTATGGGGAGTTGTTACAATCTCAACTTCTGGCTATCCAGGAACACTTGAAGAAAATAGATATTGTTAGCGCTTCCTTTGTATTGGATCCTGGTTCCCTAAAATCACCTGAGAAGTTGTTGTTCAACTAGTAAATAGAAAAAAGGGATGTAAGACATCCCTTTTCCCTTAATAAACCCTAAAATTTAACCTAACTATGAAGAAATCGCATTTCTGCGTTTTTTTTACTCTATCTTATCTTACGTTATTTCACTTTCTTTTGTTTCGTTTTTTTCGACTTTTCTTTAGTTACTTCCTCTACCTTAACATCTTCATCCTCTATAACTTCTATTGTAATTTCAATCTCGTCTTCTCCTTCTCCTTTTGATTTTACAACATTTACTTTCTTAGAAACAAATTCTGTGCCACTTTTTCCATCACTTACAAATATTTGTACGTCGTCTGAATTGTGAGTGTGTATATCGCCCTCCTCATCAGTCACATAGACGGTTACAGTTTTTTCATCCCCATCATCCCCTTTTTTTACTTTAATTATTTTAATGTTATCGATATCATCTTCATCTATCTCCTCAAGAATAATGTTTCCATCTCCCTTCATAATAACATCACCATCTTTAATAATTATTACATCATGATCCTCATTATCTTCACCCACTTTTTCAACAATTACCTTTAAATTTTTTACATCGCCAGAATCTTTTTCAACCCAATCAACTGTACTATGATGACCATCCATAATAAATATGTTTCCCTTCTTTTCGAAGCTTATTGTATCCCCGTCAATAATAATACTTGAATCTGCTTCAATTGTGAAATTACCTTTATCATCTGTGGTGTAGTATGCGCTCATAGTTTTGTGAGCACTATGGTTTTCTCCATCCTTAGCTGATTTGACAATAACAATCTTTTCTCCTTTGCCTTCTTTTGATGTCCATGAATGGTCTCCATGAGAATCAACATGAACCATATGTTTGTGTTTTCCATCTGCCACGTTAATTTCTACACCAGCCAGTTCTGATATTTTTTCATGAAGTTCATCATCCGCCATGCTTCCAGCAGCAAAGCTTGTATCCACAGTAGTTTCACCATTTTTTATCACCTTAAGGTGTATTTTCTTATTACTTTCCTGTCCAAATATGTTTCCAGCAAGTATGCTTCCGGTAAACAATATTGCAAGTAATAGAGCTGATCTTTTCATTTGGTGATAATTAAGTTGAGCAATTAATCTGGGTCAAAGATAATGCAGGATACAATTAACGAATCCTAAGTAATGTTAAAGATTGTTAAATAGTAGTCGTTATTCTTTCTCATCCCCTATTTTTGTAGAGCAATGAGTAGAAAAGGTATTTGGATACTAACGGGATTTATGACGCTTGCTCTTTTTGGTCTGCTTTTAGTTCAGGCTCAATGGGTTAAGAATGCGTTGAGGTTGAAGCAGCAACAATTTTCTCAGATGGTTAACAATGCTCTGGGAGATGTTATTATTGGATTGGAGAACCAGGAAACAAAATTACGGGTTGCTCATGAAATGGATCCATACCGTGATTCTATACCTATTGACATGTTAATTAAACAACAGAATCCGGAAATTCAGGGTGTTGTTAGCTATGGGTCCAGTTCAATATATTATTATCACAATAGAGAAAGTGATGAGATAGAGACCAGGGAAGTACATTTCGGAGATACTATATATTTTTCTGGTGAAGATGAAAGCCAGGCATTAAATTATACTTTTAGCATTCATGAACCAAATATAAATATAATAAAGAATCGAATCATTGAGGAGCGTTCAAAATTGCTGAATAAATCCATGATTGTAGAGAAAATTATGGGACAAATGATGGAGAACCCTCTTCAGATAGAAGAAAGAGTACTCCCGAATCAATTGTATCAGGCCATAGATTATGAGCTAAAAAGAAGAGGATTGGATCTTGACTTCGAGTTTGCTATTAGAAAACCAGATAATAGTAATTTTTATAAAACTCCGGGTTTTGAAAAATATACCCGATCAGAAGTTTTTCAGTGGCAACTTTTCCCTGGAGACTTAATTCCAAAAAAGAACTTCTTGACACTATATTTTCCTAAAAATCGAAGTTTCCTTTTTAAATCCCTTGGGTGGATGGGGATTTCCTCTACTGTTTTAATATTTATTATTCTGCTTATATTCACAAGTACACTTTATATTATTTTTAAGCAAAAGAGACTATCGGAAATTAAAACGGATTTTGTGAACAATATGACACATGAGTTGAAGACACCAATTTCAACTATATCGCTGGCCTCACAAATGTTAACGGACAAAAATATTGCCAGGGATGAGAAAAACATTGACCATCTTTCAACGGTAATAAACGAGGAAGGGAAACGATTGGGATATCAGGTTGAAAAGGTCCTTCAAATGGCTATTTTTGATAAGGGTGAGATAAAAATGAATATCACATCAGCTGATGCCCATGATCTTTTGCGAAATGTGGCTGATAATTTCTCATTGCAATTACAGAATAAAAACGGAAATCTCAATATTAACCTCAAAGCTAATAATTCAAATATTGCAGTGGATGAGGTACACTTTATGAATGTTTTTTCAAATCTTATTGATAATGCAATAAAATACTGTAAGGTTGAGCCTGAAATAAATATATCGACCCAGAGTGAAAAAAGCCACCTCTTAATTTCAATTACAGATAATGGGATAGGTATTTCAAAGGATAATCTTTCGAGAATTTTTACTAAATTTTACCGGGTTTCAACAGGAAATGTCCATAATGTGAAAGGATTTGGTCTTGGACTGAGCTATGTTAAGACTATTGTTGAAGCACACAATGGCTCAATAAAAGCTGAGAGCCAGGTAAATAAAGGTACAACTTTTAAAATTCGATTCCCACTCAAAAAATAAAATATGGAAGAAACCAGAATTCTACTGGCAGAGGATGATGAAAATCTAGGATCTTTGCTTAAAGAATATTTAGAGATAAAAGGATACAAGACAGGTTTGTTTACGAATGGGAACAGGGCATATAAAGGATTCATTCAGGAGCATTTTGATCTTTGCCTTTTAGATGTGATGATGCCCGAAAAAGATGGTTTTACACTGGCAAAAGAGATCAGGCAAATAAACACGGATATACCTATTATTTTTCTTACTGCAAAAACATTGAAACAGGATGTACTTGAGGGATTTTCTATAGGGGCGGATGATTATATTACCAAGCCATTTAGCATGGAGGAGCTACTTTTTAGAATTGAGGCCATACTTCGAAGAACACATGGAACAGAAGGTAGCCAACAAGAAGTTTTCCAGCTGGGCAAGTACTCCTTTGATGCCCAGAAACAAACCCTTACCATTGATGGCCAAACCCAGAAGTTAACGACTAAGGAGGCTGAATTGCTTAAATTGCTTGGCAACAATAAAAATAAAGTACTGGAAAGAAATTTTGCTTTACGAACAATTTGGTTTGATGACAATTACTTCAATGCCAGAAGTATGGATGTTTACATTACAAAACTCCGAAAATATTTAAAGCAGGATCCTTTGGTTGAAATTATAAATGTTCATGGTAAGGGATTTAAAATAATCTGCTAAAAATAGCAGCTCATTCATACCCTCTATTTAAACTTTCATGTCAGAAAATTTCACCAGTTCTTCAATATGCCAGTTTTTTGGTCTATTGTAGCCATTTTTACGAGCAAATTCTTTTGCCTGGTGCATAAATGCCTGGAGCCTCAGTTCAATTGAGGTGTCCTCCTGGCCATCATAAGCAATACTTTCATATGGGATATTGTTATGGTCTCTTTTAAATTTATGACCAATAGACGAAACCACAGTTCCAGGCATACAGGTAAAGGGAAGTATATTAACTATTCCAGAAATACCTGTTTTCGCTAACTCAACTGAACTACCCAGGTTTAATGCAGGATCACCATCATAATGTTTGTGAATGTAATCACCGCAACTTGAAAGCATGTCTTTTACAGATATATCTCTGTCAACTTCAATGTGACCATGTACTGCTTTGTGTAGCTTGCCTGCAGAAATATTTTGGGAGAATTCCTGTATTTTTGATTTCATTACGCCTTTGTAATCTTTTTTCCATAAGCTATCACGGGTATACCTGTATGTTGAATAGCTTAGCCATTCAGAGAAAGGAGCAATAAATGTTTCAGCACCAAATTTCTCCAATCGGTCAACTAGAAATCCACTGCAGAAAGGGTTGTCACGCATGAAAATTTCTCCCACTATAGCAATTACCGGCCGTCTTTCTCCATTGCTAAATTGAATTTTTTCAAAATTCAATGCTGCACGATGCAGAACATCTGGGAGATCTTTAGCCCCATTTTCAATTGATCTAACAACATCATCA
>JASJGS010000041.1:0-6328 GCA_033791445.1 Bacteroidales bacterium
GGGGGAGTTTCAATTGAAATTCCACAATTTGACTAAACAAAGTGAACCGCAAAAATCAAACGACTTTTATTTTTATTGTACCAATTTTATAATGCCGTGGGTAATAGTGGTAGGGTGATTGCGTTAGCAGCCAGCTGAAAAAAATGGGAGGGAACCGAAAATATATAAATCCGAAACACGGCAGTTGCTAACAAAGAGAAAAGAGAATTTGTAAAAGAAGAATTACTAAAACTAATTGACATTACGAGAGCAGAAGAAGGATGTATAAATTATAATTTACATCAAGATAATGAAAATGAAAACTTATTTCTGTTTTATGAAAATTGGACAATTAGAGATTTATGGCAAAAACATATGAATAATTCTCATTTAGCTGAATATATAAAAGCAACTGAAAGTGCCGTGGTAGAATTTACTTTAAATGAAATGACACAAGTAGATTAGAAAAAAGCCAATTGCTAACATAGTATATGAAAAAAAGTAGAGAAAGCGCAGATTTTAGATAGTCTGTGCTTTTTTATATTTTTACGCAAAATGAAATGAAAGTGCTGTTTAATCCGCTACTTTTCAAATACAAAACCTTTGACCTTGGCTGTAAATACCTGAAGTATAGTTTTTAGAATTAAAATAGACTGCATTTTTATGAAGAAATTAATTGTAAGCTTATTATGTTGTTTGAGTACCTATGCCATTGCACAGAGGCAGCCAAGCCCTAATGATTCGCTCATCTCCACAGAAGTGCTTCCCGGTAACCAGGTAGCGTTTAGAATTTATGCACCAGCGGCCAGGAATGTAAACTTCCGTTCTGATGATAAATGGGACAAAATTGATTTTAAAAAAGACAGTCTTGGTGTTTGGGAAGGTATCTGGCATAATGTACAGCCTGGCGCCTATCGTTATCGTTTTGTTGTTGATGGTGTAAATGTGTATGATCCTAAGGCACCAACGGCCAGAGAGAATCCTGCACTCTTTATGATGACTTCAGGTGACGATTTTTTTGCCATGAAAGAAGATGTGTCACATGGAGCAATCTCACAACGCTACTATTATTCTGAGACTTTAAAAAAGATGCGCAGGCTACATGTTTGGACCCCCGCAGGTCTTGAAAAATCAAAAGAACAATTGCCAGTGTTTTATCTAATCCATGGAGGAGGTGATACAGATAATGCATGGACAACGATAGGCTGTGCGGGCAATATACTAGATAATCTTTTAGCAGAAGGCAAGATTAAACCGATGATTGTTGTTATGCCCAATGGATCTATTGAAACCGGAAGCGATAAGATATTAGACCGAGTGCCAATTTTTACAGAGGATCTAATGACAGGAATAATCCCTTTTATCGAATCTAATTATAATGTTTATGCTGATGCAGCTCATAGGGCCATAATGGGCTTGTCTTTTGGCGGCTTAGAAACACTTGAGACGATAACTTCTTACTATTATGATTTTGATTATGTCGGTGTTTTAAGTTCCGGTTGGTGGATAAGTGATACGTGGGAATAGCAAAGAGGAATGACGGATAATAAAGAAAAAAGAGCTGCGCATCTGAAGAAAATTGCTACTGATTTTAATAAATCTGTTAAGCTGATATACTTTACCCAGGGTGGACCTGAGGATCTTGCTTATGATAACGGTATGAAAACACTTAAGTTGTTTGATGCAGCTGATATAAAATATAGATACAGTGAAGCACCCGGTGGTCACACTTGGATGGTTTGGCGCAAAAATTTATGGGAATTGACACCTCTGCTCTTTAAGTAAAAAATATAAACAAGCATTAAAACGTGTAAGTTCCATGTAATCGAGGATGGTTCGATTGATATATATTTTGGCCCTGAGAAAGCTGCTTCTCTTATATCCAGTAAAACGGTCCATAGGAAGCCTTTTTTGATAAAACATGGAAACTGGATGATATTGTGAAATTTGATTAATAACAACGTAACGGCAACAAGGTGTATGTGTCATTTCGCCTGTAGCACTTTTTCGGAAAAAAGGAAAAGCTGCAAACAGTTAAATGGTTTATACACTGAACCCTTGTTACAAATTATAAATTACCAATATGCAAAAAATGATAATATTTCAAATTGTTTTTTTCTGTTCATTTTCTCTATTTGCACAAATTAATCAGAATTCGCCAATGATTGAAAATGGCAATATTAGGTCAGCAACTAATAAACCCAACTTCATTTTAATTGTAGCTGATGACCTTGGTTTCGCCGACCTAGGTTTTAATGGAAGCACCCAAATTAATACTCCGAATATCGATCAGCTTGCCTATACAGGGGTGAGGTTTTCTGAAGGTTATGTTTCTTCACCAGTTTGCAGTCCTTCCCGAGCAGGCTTACTGACTGGTATTAACCAGGTAGAATTTGGACATGACAATAACATTGGAGGTAATCAGCCTGGTTTTGATCCTCAATATCTTGGATTACCATTATCCCAAAATACAATAGCAGACAAATTAAAGCCTTTAGGCTATATATGTGGCCTTATTGGAAAGTGGCATCTAGGAGAAAAACCCCAGTTTCACCCACTGAAGAGAGGTTTTGATGAGTTTTGGGGATATACAGGCGGTGGACATGACTATTTCACCTCTTCTCCTGATGGAGAAGGGTATCAATCGCCGATTGAATGCAATTATAAAATGGCTGATCCCATAACTTACATCACAGATGATAAGGGAGATGAATGTGTAGAATTCATTAAAAGACATCAAAACGATCCATTCTTTTTGTTTGCCTCATTTAATGCACCGCATTCTCCAATGCAAGCAACCAGTGAAGACCTTGAAGTATATAAGCATATAGAAAATATTAAAAGGCGTACCTATGCAGCTATGGTTCATCGATTAGATGTGAATATTGGTAAGATTATAACTGCGATTAACCGACATGGGCTAAGAGAAAATACTATGATTGTTTTTATTAGCGACAATGGTGGCCCTACTGATAGTAATGCCTCCATAAATGCACCATACAATGGACAAAAAGGAATATTATTGGAGGGAGGGATTCATGTGCCTTTTGTTATGAATTGGCCCAATACGCTTGAAGCAGGAACAATATATAGTCATCCTGTTTCTTCGTTAGATATTGCACCTACTTTTCTTGAATTGGCCGGTAGAGAAATTCAGGAAGAAGACAATTTTGATGGAGTAAACTTATTACCATATATCCTGGAAGAAGACACTACCTTGCCACACCAGGAGCTAAAATGGCGTTTTACTATTAGTGCTGCAATTAGGGATGGCGATTGGAAATTAATAAGGCTTCCAGATCGTTTACCTTTGTTATATTTTTTACCTACGGATACTTCCGAGCAAAACAATCTTTCTTTAAAACATATTGAAAAAACAAAAGAGTTATTACAGAAACTCGGGATTTGGGATGTAGGCCTGCCTCACCCGGTATTTTTGGAAGGAGCAGTTTGGAAACAAAGGCAACTTAATTTATATGATAAAGAATATCAAATTAAACAGCCTGATATTAAATAAATAACTTACTCAATGATAAGAAAACTGATACTTAATTCACTGCCCCTCTGGGGAATTGTATCATCCTGCCATTTTTAATATCTTCGTATGCAGGTAGAACTAAACAAAGCTTGCCTCCACCAGGGTGTCTTGGGCGGAGACAGGTTTAAACCCGAATTATGCATTATCACAATACCAAAACAAAATTGAATCTAATCCAAAATATCCGATTATCAATTGTGCTTGTTCTTTTAGTTTTTATTGTTGGTTGCAAAACGACCAATACTGTTCCAGGTAAAACAATTGAAGTAAATAATGATTCCATTTATGTTATTAAAACTGAAACAGACACTCTATTTGACAGTTTTCAGAGAATAAATCTTTTAATAATAAATAAGAAATTTCTCACCAAGCATATTATTGAAATTGGCTACAATAATGCTGAATTAGAAAAAACAAGCCAAATTGCTGAAAGAAACAATGCTGTTGCTGCAGTAAATGGAAGTTTTTTTGATATGGATAATAGTGGAAGTGTTGCCTACTTTGAAAATAATGATTCTGTTATTAACAGAACCATGGCTTCCGAACTAAAGTGGGCAAAGTCAGAGAGCTTAATTAATGGTGTAATTATTCTAACAAAAAAAAATAAACTAAATATACAGTTAGCAGATAACGACCAATATTACGAAAAATCAAAAAAGGAAACTTTTGTTCTTAGATCCGGCCCTCTCCTGCTTAGTAATTCAATACCTCAAAAATTACCAAAGAACTCAACTAGCAAACGTAATCCCAGGACTTGTTTGTGTAAAACAAAAGAATCAATATTGTTTATTACCATTGACGGCCGAGCAGAAAAAGCGGAAGGGATGAGTTTTGTCGAAATGCAAAATTATTTACTGGATTTAGCTTGCATTGATGCCATTAATCTAGATGGAGGAGGATCAACAACAATGTGGACAAGGAAAAAAGGAATTGTAAATAATCCCAGCGATAAAAATGGCGAAAGGGAAGTGGCAAATGCCATCTTACTATTGGAAAATAAGTAAAATGCAAATGCATAATTCCAGTTTTTACTTTTTCATGTATCTTTGTTGAAATATAAATTATAATCTTATGGCAAAAATAACTTTAAAAGGCAATCCGGTAAACACCATTGGTAACTTACCAGAGGTAGGAACTATGGCACCGGCATTCACTCTTGTAAAAGACGACTTGTCTATTAAATCATTATCCGATTATAAAGGACAAAAAGTAGTACTAAATATTTTTCCAAGCCTTGATACCGGCACTTGCGCAGCTTCGGTAAGGCGTTTTAACGCGGAAGCATCCACATTGGAAAATTCTGTTGTCCTTTGTATTTCCAAAGATTTACCCTTTGCTCAGGCCCGTTTTTGTGGTGCTGAAGGATTAGAAGACGTACATAACCTTTCTGATTTCCGAAATGGGCAATTTGGCAAAGATTATGGTGTAGAAATTATTGACGGCCCGCTTGCAGGACTGGAATCTAGGGCAGTTGTGGTAATAGATCAACAAGGCACTGTAGTTTATACACAGCAGGTAGCTGAAATTATTGACGAACCGGATTACGAAGCTGCATTGGCCGCTTTGTAATTCATTGAAAAAGTCATTAAATGTATATGAGGTAATGGCTAAGCTATTGCCTCTTTTTTATTTATATCCAATTTCTATTCCGATATAGATTCAAAAAACTTGAACATAGTGTATAGTGAATAATAATCTATTCCTGAATTTTTCTAACTATATTTCTATTTGTTTTATCCATGGTTTTTAAACCAATATACCTGATTAGAAGAGTAAAGGAGGAAACATAACGAATACCAAACTTTTGGGATGCTTTATAAAAATACAGAATGACATTTCAGGATTTAGGATATAATACTGATTTAGAACGATATAGGATCGAACAGAATCTGGATCTATTTGAAATAGGCAGAGTAATCTCAGAACATAAGGATAGATATATTGTAAAAACACCTACCAGGGAACTTGACTCAGAACTTCTTGGTAATTTAAGGTTTACTGCACAAAGTAGACATGATTTGCCAGCTGTAGGTGATTGGGTTGCTTTTTCTGAATATGACAATGGCAAAGCCTTAATTCATGCTATTTATCCTCGAAATTCCATTATAGAACGACAAGCGGTCGGCAAATTAGGGCAGATACAAATAATTGCAACAAATGTTGACAGTGGCCTAATTGTTCAAGCTATGGACAGAGACTTTAATCTAAATAGACTAGAGAGATATTTGACCATTTGTAATGCTGCTAATGTCGGACCTATTATTGTGCTAAGCAAAATAGACTTAATAAGCAAAACCGACTTAGAATCTATTATCATTCAAATTAATCAGCGAATTAAAGATGTTCCAATAATTACTGTAAGCAACCTGGCTGAAGGATATGTAAATCTAGAATCTGTTATAAAAAAAGGGGAAACTTATTGTTTACTTGGCTCTTCCGGTGTTGGAAAATCCACCCTACTGAATAGCCTTTCAGGAAAAGAGCAAATGAAAATAAATGAAATTAGTTCGAGTGTAAACAAAGGAAAGCATACCACAAGTCACCGTGAGTTATTCGTATTGAACAATGGAGGAATTTTAATTGATAACCCAGGGATGAGAGAAGTTGGAATTGCTGATGCAACAATTGGATTAGAGACTACATTCGAAATTATACTGAAATATGCTAAAAATTGTAGATTTATAGATTGCACACATGTTCATGAGAAAGATTGTGCAATATTAGCAGCCGTTGAAAACGGAGAGATTGACAAAAACTCATATGCCAATTTTCGGAAAATGGAAAAGGAAAAACTACATTTTGAATCAGACC
>JASJGS010000042.1:0-22393 GCA_033791445.1 Bacteroidales bacterium
ACTCGTTTGGAGGGAACGGTTCCAGAGCAAGTTATGATGCCTGATATGATTCCCAATGACATCGCAGATATTATAGAAAATGAGGATGATATTAGTGATGATGATATGTTTCAATCACTGGATGACCTGAATATCTAGCAACCAGCCCAACCAAAATCATCGGTTTAGAAAAAATTTCTGTTTATAAGCTTTTTGTATTAGCTTTCATTCCTTAATTTTAAGTTGCCTAAAAGGGATACTCTATTTTCACCCGATGAAAAACCTATTAATAGTTATTTTAGGTCCTACTGCTTCCGGAAAAACAGAATTAGGGATTAGGCTGGCAGAAAAGCTAAATACAGAAATTATTTCTGCAGATTCACGTCAGATCTATACCGAGTTGAAAGTAGGTTCAGCCCCCCCAGATGAGGATCAGCTAAAAAGAGCCGTTCACCACTTCATTGGAAATAAATCAGTACATGAATATTTCAATGCAAGCATGTTTGAAATGGATGTAATGAGCTTACTCCCAAACCTTTTCACAAAATATAAAAAGATATTAATGGTAGGTGGGTCAGGTATGTATCTGGATGCGGTATGTTCAGGAATTGATGATATACCCACAGTTGAGCCAGAAATTCGTAAAAAGCTTCAAGAACAATATCAAAGTGAAGGTATTGAAAGTTTAAGAATTCAACTTAAAATGCTGGACCCAATATATTATGAAACGGTGGATTTAAGGAATCAAAACCGTATTCTAAAGGGCCTAGAAATATCTATCATGACAGGGAAACCTTATTCTTCGTTCTTAACTCGGACAAAGAAAAAAAGGGATTTTTCCATACTCAAGATTGGAGTAAACCGGGACAGGAATGAATTGTACGATAGAATTAACCGCAGAGTGGATCAGATGGTGGAATTGGGGCTTCTTGAGGAGGCAAGGAATCTATATTCCAATCGTGAATTAAATGCTCTCAATACCGTTGGCTACAAAGAACTATTCTCCTATTTCGATGGAAACCAAACCCTGTCGGAAGCCATAGAATTAATCAAAAGAAATACTAGGAGATTTGCGAAAAGACAAATAACATGGTTTCAAAGAGATACAGAAATCACCTGGTTTCATCCGGAAGAAGAAGAAAAAATCCTTGAATTGATACAGAATTTTAAATTCCCTGAATGAATAGAGAATATGAAAATAATCATCCGTGTTTACGGCCTCATAATAAATGATAGAAATCAAATCCTCCTGAGCGATGAGTTTCAGCTTGGAACAATAATGATAAAATTCCCTGGTGGTGGACTCGAACCAGGGGAAGGTCCGGCGGATTGTATAAAAAGAGAAGCCATAGAAGAACTTGGTCAGGAAGTTGAAATCATTTCACATTTTTATACCACAGACTTTTTCCAGAAAGCTCTGTTTTATGAAAACCATCAGCTTGTTAGTATCTATTATAAGGTCCGGTTAAAAAAACCAATTCAATTCAAGATATCTAAAAAACCTTTTGATTTCAAAGAGATGATTGATGGCAGTCAATCATTCCGCTGGCAATCCATTGAGGATTTAAATATTGAAGAACTAAGCTTCCCCATAGATAAGAGAGTAGCATTGATGCTGAAAGAAGGTTCGGCCTGATTTTACAGCTTCTGTTGTTAGGGTTTTGTGAAATTATAATTTGGTATAAAGTTCCAGAACTTTATTTACAAAAACATCCCATTCATATTTCTTCCTTTCTTCCTTAACATTCACAGAAAATTCCTGTTGACGTTTATTTTCGAAAAAGTCAATTATAGCTTTTGCAATTTCCTCTGTATCCTTTTGAACAACGTAGCCAACCTTGCCATGAGGAACATACTCTGAAAGTCCTCCCACATCGGTCACCAGCATGGGACAATTAAAATTATAAGCAATTTGGGTAATTCCACTCTGGGTGGCCGTATGGTATGTTTGAGCCACAAGGTCTGCCAATGAAAAATAATATCTAATATCAGATACCGGAACAAACTCATTGACTATTGTTACCTGACCCGATAAATTATTTTCTTCTATAATTTCCTGGTACTTATCGGGATCATCATAGAATTCACCGACCACGAGTAAGTGGAGATTTAACTTTTTTATTCCAGGATGGGCAAAGGATTTTAACAACAAATCCAGTCCCTTGTACTTCCTAACCAGGCCAAAAAACAACACGTAATTTACATCGCTTTCAAAATCCAAATATTTGGCGGCATTGCTTTTGGACATCGATTCTCCCAGATTATCATCAATGGGATGGGGTGTGAAAATTACATTCTTGAAATTCAGTTCCTCCAGTTGTGATTTAACTGTTTTTGAAAAGGTAATAAACCCATCGCAAACTTTTAGAAAATAGGTAGTCAATAACTTATCAAAGGGTCGTTTCTCATGTGGGAAAAGGTTATCTACAACAGTGAATACCTTAATTTTCTTATCAAGGAAGCGTGATATGGTTCCAAAGCAAGGTCCCATAAAGGGAATCCATTGCCGGAAGATGAGAAGATCTGGTTGTAGTTTATTTATTCTCTTAGCTGTACTTATCCAATTAATAGGATTTACAGAATTCATCCATGCATAAATTTCCAGGCCCTCCGGTGGAGGCCCATCTGAAAGCTGGGTTTTTCCGGGAAACAATATTTTTGGATATTGCATCTTAAATGTAACGATAGAAGCATGATGCCCAGCCTTTTTAAAAGCTCTGCACATGGCTTCATCAATTACAGATAAACCACCTCTGATGGGGTATGCCGGACCAACTACTACTATTTTCATTTATTAATACTATTATTGCTGTGCTAGAACATCCTCTAAAGAATCTACCAATTTACATTTTGGAGGGATATTTTCCTTCTCAATAATATGGCCCGTTTTAACAAGGTAAAGTTTCCCTACACCAGCATTAATTCCCGCTGCAATATCACTTAACTTATCCCCAACCAGGATAGAATCATCCAGGCTAATTTCATATTTCTCAGTGGCCTTTAAGATCATGCCTGGATTCGGTTTTCTATCGTAACTTTCTTTTTTGTATTTCCCCTGTCCATGTTCAGGATGATTGGGGTCAAAATATACATCTGTAATATGCACCTCATTTTTTTTAAACTCTCCCAGCATCCATTTTGTTAATCTTTTAAAATTCTCCTCACTGTAAAAGCCACGTCCAATTCCTGCCTGGTTGGTGATAATTACTATGAGAAAACCCAATGAATTAAACTCTCGCAGGCTACTAAAAATCCCTGGCAAAAACTCAAAATCACCTATGTGGTGCACATAGTCTTTTTCTTTGTTTATAACCCCATCCCTGTCAATAAACAATGCTTTATTCATATTTCTCAAATACAGATTTGTCCATTTGAGCCTTTAGATAATCCTCAGGAACTCCAATATCAATAAAATAGGCATCCGATTTGAATGCTAGGAAATCATCTTGATCGACATATTTTTCAAGAAAATCCTTCTCGAAAGAAAAAACATCCGGTGTGGCTTTTTTTAGGAAGTATCTTGAATTCAAAAAATATATTCCTCCATTAATATCCCCTTTCTCAACCTCCTTCTTCTCCTCAAATCTATATATTCTATTATCGGAATCAATGAGCACCCTGCCATATCTTGAAAAATTTCCCATAGGTTTAACAGCCATAGTAAGGTGACTGGTCTGCAGAAGAGTGGTCTCAAGCATATTATTGATACCCACTTCAAAAAATGTATCTCCATTTAGTACCCAAACATACTCTTTTTCACAGTACAAGAGAGCTTTCTTTATGGCTCCCCCTGTTCCTAAAGGATTATCTTCGATTGAGTAAATAATAGGAACCCCCTTAAAGGAATACCCAAAGTAATCTGTGATTTTATCATGCTGGTAACCAACCGATAAAATTATTTTATTGATCCCATTTCTTGTGAGATAAGATAACAGGTATCTCAGAAACGGGGTATGACCAACAGGCAACATGGGTTTTGGGGCAACAATTCCAAGACTCCTAAGCCTTTCTCCAAGGCCACCAGCTAAAATTATTGCTTCCATTTTGTGCAGATAAATCCTAATTTGAGTTGCCAATGGTCCAGGCTTCAGAGCCATTCTTTACAAACTTTGGGGATATAATCTTTCCTCCCTGCTTCTGCATTTCCTCCACAAAGCCTACTTTATCTTCAATATTGACAAAAAACATATAAAAGCCTCCTCCCCCTGCACCTGATATTTTTCCTGCCCTGGCACCATTATTAATGGCCTGATTGTATATGTCATCAAGATGTCTATTTGATATTACGGATGAAGCTTTCTTCTTTTCTTCCCATCCCCGATTCATGCAATTAATAAACTCCTCAAAGTCCCCGGTCAAAAGAGCTTCTTTCATTCTTATTGATGTAGCCTTAGTTTCATGCATGGCTTTAAGACTTTTTTCATCCTTTTGTGAGGCACCCTTTATTTGTTCGGCTATTATCCGTGAAGATTCTCTTGATTGTCCGGTATAATACAAAACCAACGAGTCTTCGAGTTCATTCTTAATCCATTGTTTCACTCGTAGAGGATTCACAATCACTCGATCGTTGTTATAAAATTCTATGAAATTAACGCCACCAAAAGTAGCAGCATACTGGTCCTGCTTTCCACCTTTTAGGTCAAGGTCCATTCTTTCAATCTGGTAAGCAAGATGGGCAAGATCGTACTCCCCCATTGGCAATTTCAGCCATTCAACAAAAGCATGCAAAATAGCTACTACCATGGTAGATGAGGAACCCAATCCTGAGCCCGGTAAAGCATCAGAGTAAGTGGTTAATTTAAAAGACAGGCTTTTATTTCCGTTATATTTACTAACAATTCTATTATAAACTCCCTTATGAAGGGGTAAAACCTCATCAAACTCTAATTTCGGCTTTGCTTCGCTCCTAAATCGTTGCGAAAGATCAGAAGCCCAAAATTCAATGGTATTGTCCTCTGTAGGTTCAATGGTACAATAAGCATACATGTTTATGGAGGTACTTAAAGTACAACCACCAAATTCATCGCTGTAAGGAGAAACATCAGTTCCGCCGCCACTTAATCCCAATCGGAGTGGTGCCCTGCTTCGTATTAACATAGAAATAACATTAGCTACCAGCAAAGTTATCAATTTGTTTTACTAAGCTGGAGCGTTTACTTAAAAAATATTTGGATCGTGGACTATCCTTATAATAGTCGAATGGTTCCAGAAAATCCTCTTCAATCAATCGGAAGATTAAAAGTTTGAAGTAGTATCAACCTGATAAAAATTCCTATCAGTGGAGCTCCTGGATATCAATTCACCAAGGAAACCTGATAAAAATAATTGGGTTCCTATAATCATGGCCGCAAGAGCTATATAAAAATAGGGACTTGATGTCACCAGTGGTGCAGCGATGTCCTGACTTAGAAAATACAATTTCCTGGCTCCCAAAAAGCTAGCAGCTAAGAAGCCAAAGACAAACATGAGTGTACCCAAAGACCCAAATAGGTGCATCGGTTTTTTACCAAACCTTGAGATAAAGGTTATTGAAACCAGGTCAAGATAGCCTTTAATATATCTATCCCATCCAAATTTGGTCACTCCATATTCTCTTTTACGGTGTTGAACCACCTTTTCACCAATGCTAATAAAGCCTGCCTGTTTTGCTATGACCGGAATGTAGCGGTGCATCTCTCCGTAGACTTCAATATTTTTAATTACATCTTTCTTATAGGCTTTCAATCCGCAATTAAAATCATGAAGCTTAATACCGGTAACAGCCCGGGCCGTTCTATTAAAGAACTTACTGGGAATTCTTTTGGTTATTGGATCGAATCGTTTCCTTTTCCAGCCAGAAACCAGGTCATAGCCATCATTTACAATCATGGAGTACAAGTCTGGGATCTCATCTGGATTATCCTGTAAATCCCCATCCATAGTTATTACCACATCTCCCTTGGCCGCCAGAAATCCACGATGAAGGGCAGCTGATTTCCCATAATTCCTCCGAAATTTTATCCCTTTAATATTGGAGTTGCCCACTCCAAGGCGTTCAATTTCAGCCCATGAGCCATCATTACTGCCATCATCGACAAAAATAATCTCATAGTTCAATTCATTACCTTTACAAACCCTGGCAATCCAATCTGCCAGTTCAGGTAAAGATTCAACTTCGTTAAATAATGGAATTACAATGGAAACATCCATTCGGCTCAGCCCTCTACTTTATTCACCCTCGGAAATAACTTCTTTTTTCTTTTTAACTATGGCTGAAGTAATAAGGGATATTATTGCTCCAATTATTGTTCCTCCAATAAGCGCCTGCCTAACTGATTTCAAAGGAGTTACTATTTTTTCATCCATCTTATCCAAAGCTTCCGCAATGGTTGCTTCAGGAACACCTTTGCTTTCCATGAAAGTTTCTGTCCAGTCTTTAGTAACGCTCACTATCCTTGCAGCATAATCAGGATCAATAAATGCATAGAATATATAGTTATAAATTGCTGATAAAATAGCTGCAAAAATGGCTACCAGCAACCCAAATACAAATGCCTGTCCAAAGCTAATATATCCACCTAAAACATTGTTTCTGTAGGACTTAGTTGTGTAGAATAATACAAAAAAATAGATTGCAAAGGTAATCAGAAGCATTACAAGCCCCTTAGTAATACCAACGGGAATAATATCAAGAACATATAGTATAACACTAAAAACTATTGAAATGAGTCCCAGGAGTAAACCTCCATTGATTGCATTCTTGAGTAGAGATGATTTTGTTTCTGCCATAGCTATAGAATTTTTTGGTTTAATAAACAAATATAGGATTTTTAGTTTTAAAGTGCTCAATGGACAATAATATTTGTTTCACAGTTTAAAAGTTTCTACTTTTGTCCTGGGTAAGTCTTATACGACCAGCTCCTGTTGAACTCCCCCAGGACCGGAAGGTAGCAAGGGTAGACGGTTGTAGCGGTGCGATATAAGTAGCTTACCCACTTTTTATGACATAAATACAGCCTTTTGTTAATAAAAATACATCCTGAAACACCCAGCCATAGACAAATTCTTAGAGTTGTGGAAATCCTTGAAAAAGGAGGGATAGTTATCTATCCTACAGATACAATCTATGGGATGGGTTGTGATATTAAGCAATCGAAGGCTACAGAAAAAATAGCTTCTTTTAAAGGAGTCAACCCAAAAAACCCAAGTTTTTCTTTCATCTTTCATGATCTGAGCCAATTATCAGAATATACGGCTCCCATAAGCAACAACATTTTTAAAATGATGAAAAGGAATCTTCCAGGTCCCTTCACTTTTATACTACAAGCGAACAGCCAGGTCCCCAAGCTTTTTAAGAAACAGAAGAAAACGATAGGTGTCAGGATTCCCGACAATAATATTATTCGTGAAATAGTATATGAGCTCGGGAGGCCCATCTTAACTACCTCCATCCACGATCCAGATGAAATACTGGAGTACACAACCGATCCCGAGCTTATTTATGAGAAATATGGTAATTTTAGCAATGCTGTTATTGATGGAGGATTTGGAAATAATATCCCTTCAACCATTGTAGATTGTACCGGTGATGAGCCAGTTATTACCAGGCAAGGTATTGGTGAGCTACTCTATTAGACAGACCTCTATTTAAAAGTCATACTTGCTTTTCCAGAATAAATACTGGAGACGAGATTAACGTTTCCAAAAAGTGGGTGTAAAAAGAATGAGCACCGTGAATAATTCCAATCTACCAACCAACATGAGGAAAGACATGAACCATTTTCCGAAATTGGGAAGATCATAAAAGTTATCCATAGGGCCAACAGAGCCTAAACCAGGACCAATATTTCCCAGTGAGGTAGCTACTGCACTTACGGCTGTATCAAGGGAGGGCTCCATAGTTGACATTATTACCACACCACCCGCAAATATTAGCATGTAGATAGAAAAGAATGCGAGGATATTAGATAGTACCTGAGAATTAACCGCATGTCCCTTGTATCTAACAGGGATAACTGCATTTGGATGAATTAGCCTTTTCAGTTCAAAAAAACCATTTTTTATCACCATAACTATCCGCATAATCTTCACACCACCACCCGTTGAACCGGTAGAACCACCTAAAAACATCATTATCAAAATCAATACGCTTAAAAAGGGTGTCCAACTCAAATAATCAGCTGTAATAAAGCCGGTGGTTGTAATTATTGAAACCACCTGGAACAAAGATTCGCGAATGGAAATTCCAAACCCATCACCATGAAAAATTATTAAAGTAGTAGCTATTAAAGTAGTAAAAATTAAGATAAAACCAATATACCACTTAAATTCTTCATCCTTTATTATCTTCCTGAATCGTAAGTGTAAACCCAGGTATGACAAAGTAAAATTAGTTCCGGCCAGGAACATAAAAAAAATAATTACATACTGAATAAATGGTGAATCCCAATGAGCAATACTGGCCTGTTTTGTAGAGTATCCTCCTGTGGCCATGGTAGTGAAAGAGTGACATATGGCATCAAATATTGACATTCCTCCCAACCACAAGAGAGCTGCCTCCAAAGTGGTAAATGCCATATAGATTCCCCATAACCTTTTGGCTGTTTCCTGGATTCGGGGATGTAATTTATCAGGTGATGGCCCGGGTACTTCCGCAATAAATAGCTGCATACCCCCAATGCCCAATACAGGAAGAATGGCTATGGTAAGTACAATAATTCCCATACCTCCCATCCACTGGGTAATACTTCGCCAGAATAAAATGCCATGTGGTAAAGATTCTATATCATTTAATATAGATGAACCAGTAGTTGTAAACCCGGACATAGTTTCAAAAAAAGCGTCCGTAAAATCAGGAATAGCCCCGGAGAAAAGGAAAGGTAGACTTCCAAAAAAAGAAAACACAATCCAGACAAGGCTTACAATAATATATCCTTCTCTTTTTGTAATGTTTCTTTCAGATTTACGAGTCGAAAGAAATAATAAAGCACCTGTAGTCAAGGTAATTATGGCAGCGTATAAAAAGGCGAGAAGATCTCCTTCCCTGTAGATAAAAGCTACCCCCAGAGAAAGAAACATAAAAAAAGATTCAATCATCAAAAGAACACCCAGAATGTTTATTATTAATCCTTTTTTGATCAGTTTTCTCATTTATTATACATCGATATTATCAAATCAAAATATACATTAACTACTAAACCCTCAGTCCTGACATGAATTTATTCCAACAGGAAATTTCTTTTGAAGCAATTATTGATTTTTACTGTGTGCATTAGTTAAAAAACTTATCCAGTTTTGTGAATGCTGAGGGAAGGGCAAAGACGACAACATGATCATGTGCCTGAATCTGGGTATTACCATTTGCGATAAAACTTGAATTACCACGGATTACACCACCTATTATGGCAGATTTAGGAAATTTCAGATCCCTTAATGGCTTTTCGGTAATTTTCGAATCGGATGGAACCACAAATTCAAGTACTTCAGCATCTGTTCCTGTCAGGCACTTAATCATAGATACATTTGATGATAGAGTAAACCTGGAAATACGCCCTGCCGCAGTGATTTTTTTATTAATTATAGAGTCAACACCTATGTGCTCAGCCAGGTTGATATAGTCCATATTTTCTACCTCAGCAATCGTTTTTTTAACCCCCAAATCCTTTGCCAGTAGGCAAGAAAGGATATTGGTTTCAGAGTTCCCTGTGACTCCAATAAATGCATCAGTATCAGGCAATCCCTCCTCCATGAGTAAGTCAATATTTCGTCCATCACCATGGACTACAAGCGTGTTTTCTAGTTTATCAGCAAGATATTCACATTTTCCCTTATCGATTTCGATAAGTTTTACACTATATTTTTTCTCCAACTCCTGGGCTGTCCGCATACCGATTCTACTCCCACCCAGAATTATAATAGATTTAATATCCAATTGCTTCTTACCTGAGAATTTCATTAGATCGTGATAACCCGCCTGGTTACTAATCACATATACCAGGTCATTTAACATGAACTTATCATCTCCCTTAGGAATTATCGTTTCTTCATTACGGGTAATAGCCACTGCCATGTAATTCATGGGCTTTTCTATATCAGTCAATTCTATCAGGGTTTTATCCAGAATACTGGCATCCTTATCCAATCGAATAACATATAATGAAAGACGACCTCCAGAGAAATCGAAAAACTCGGTTGTACCTGTCTGGTGGAGAAAACCCAATATTTCCCTTGCAGCAATCTTCTCAGGATAAATCAGATAATCAATTCCAAGATTTATAAAGTTATCCCTATTCTGTGGCTGCAAATACTCCTGGTTATCTATCCGTGCTATTGTTTTTTTCGCACCCAGCATTTTACCCAAAATCGCGGAAGATATATTTGTGTCTTCATGGTGGGCAACAGCGATGTAAAGATCTGTTTTATGAATCTGAGCATCTTTTAGCACCTGAAAAGAAGTCGCAGACCCTGTTATAGAGAGTATATCAAGGCTTGAGTCAACTTGTTTGAGTCGCTCCTCGTCTGGATCAATCACTGTAATATCATGATTTTCATTGCTTAACATCTTGGCCAGATGTGAACCAACTTCACCAGCCCCAGCAATCACAATTTTCATCTCAAATAATTTTTAGTTTGAAATGGCGAATAAAATTATAATAAAAAACTCTCCATTTCTAAATTAGCGCAACAAATTAAAGGAATATCCACTAAAAAATCTCAACAATACATTATTTTTTGCAAAGTTTACTTAAAATAATTTCAATGGTAACAATTTATTCAAAGGTCACTTCATAAGCTCCTTCTCTGCTTACCTGGAAACAATCATGGTTAATAAGGGCACAATCGAACGCAATCTGGTCGGAGAAATACCAAGGAACAGAAGAATCGACAACAACATTATCAGGCAGATAGCTGTCACTAAATTGAGAGATGGTTAAACCTTTTGCACCAGAGAATACCAGGACATTGGTTCTCAATGGATTTTCATATTTCTCCTCTGGTGGAGATATTAGCTTATAAAGTATCCCTTTTAATTCGTAGAACTGGAAATAGTTATCCCTAATATACAAAGCATCTTCTTCAATGCCTCCTTCCATTCCATCCACTGCCAACCATTGAATGTCTCTTACTCTTAATTGATTCCAGTATCCATCCAAGGCCCTTGTTACCTTTAACTTCTCCTTATCAGAGCTCGCGCTGGTTATTAGATAAGCTCTATTTCCGTCAACAAATTGAATAACGGAAATACCATTTACATTTGGAATAGAAAAGCTCTTTTGTTTGACTGTCTTTATTTTTAAAGAAAATGTCCATCCAATAAAAACCAGGACCAGGAACAAGGAGAAATTTAAATACCTTACCCTTTTCACAATAAGAAAAAGAATAATAGCAAAAAGAATCATGTAAAGTAGGATACTCCCAATCTGATCAAGAAATATCGGTTTCGTAACTGCAAACGGAAAACTATTTACTGTCTGAACCACTGTAAGTAAGCCACTTACTACATGAGTTAATAAGAACGAGAAAATGGAAGAGATGAAAGTTGAAAAGGAAAATATCAGCAATAAAATACCCAAATATATTATTAGGGTGACCAGAGGAATTGCCAGAATGTTTGTCAGTAAAAAATAATTCGGAAACTGGTGGAAATAGTAAGCCACAATTGGGAAGGTGGCCAACTGTGCCGAAAACGAAACAACCATCAACATCCAAATCTTATCTAACAACCAATATCTCGAGGACAGTAGAGGATAGATTTTCGGATACAAGAAAACAATTCCAAAAACTGCTGTGAAAGACAACTGAAATCCTACATCCCTTATGAAATAGGGATTGATGCAAAGCAGAAAAAAAGCAGAAATTGCAAGGCTATTATAAATATTGGTTGATCTTTTTAATCCCTGGCCTATAGCCACAAAACTAAACATAGTAACCGCCCGTAAAACAGAAGGACTCATTCCAGTAATAAAGGCATACATCCAAAGCGCAAGGATTACTACAAGCATTTTAATTTTTTTGCCATGCTTCAAGCCATTTAAAAAGGATAGCAGATAAAGCAAAATTATATATATAATACCTACATGCAGGCCCGAAACGGCCATGATATGAATAACGCCTGTATTTGCAAAAGAACTTTTAATCTCCTCATCAATATAATCTCTTTCGCCCAGCAATAATGCTGAAGTTAAGGCAAGAGCATTGCCATTGCCAAGTCTCTTTTTAAGATTATGAAAGGCCTTATTCCTCCAAATGGCCGGAATTACAGTTAATGAATAATCCTGTTTTCCCTGTGTCTTTCTCCATTCTCCATTCTTAACATACACACTTCCATAAATATGCCTGTCAGACATATATCTTGGATAATTAAATTCCCCAGGGTTTCCAGCAGATTGAAACTTCCTGGCTTTTGCATGAATGATTAATTTATCCCCTGGAGCCAGCATTCTTACCTCCTCACTTTTCTCAACATATGCCAGGACTTTCAAACTTTTCAAACTCCATTTCTCCTCATTTCTAAGCCCTTTGGTTCGCAATAATACCCTGTAGGTATTTTCCTTTTCAATAGGTAAGTCTATAAGCTCTGAAACAAATACATCACTATCAAACAATACGGAAGCATCTTTCTCCTGCTTAGTTTCCATCTGAACAAGTATAATTCCAAACAGAACAAAAAACAGATTAATAGCCATCCCAGAGATTATTGCTGAAATATTCTTAGAAAATTTAAATGAAACTAGAATTGCAGAAATGAAAAGAAGGCCAACAAGCAATAGCCATTTTGTTTCAGGGAAAAAACCACCAGGTATATACAAAGCTACCATAATCCCAAGAATCAATGGAACTATAAACCTCGCAAAAGGTGATTTTCTAAAATATTCGCTAAAATTTATCATAAAAACGAATGAGAAAACGAAAATAATCTTTTTTATATTGCCTGCTCAAATCTTCCGTTAATAAATTTGGAAAACACCCTATTGATCGCTAATTTTAAACCGTATGTAAAAAGCATGCAGCATTCAATTTATTGCTAGTATTAATAACTGTATAACGAACGATTTAAACTAACAAAATACTTAAAAATGACTGATTTAAGAACGCGCTATCTTGGAATAGAATTAAAGAATCCGATTGTAGTTGGAGCAAGTAATTTAGTTACTGATCTGGACATTGCGAAAAAAATGGAAGAAGCTGGAGCTGCAGCAATTGTATATAAGTCTTTATTTGAGGAACAAATTCAGCTGGAAAGTTTTGAAATGGATGAAGAATTGAATGCATACAATGATGTACATGCAGAGATGACTTCCTTATTTCCTGATCTTCAACATGCTGGACCTGAGGAGCACCTGATGAAAGTTGAAAAGCTAAGCAATTCCATTGATATTCCATTAATTGCCAGTCTGAATGCTGTTTTTGAACCAACCTGGGTGGAATATGCCCTGCAATTGGAAAAACTTGGAGTGGCTGCTCTTGAATTAAACTTTTTTGCTGTACCCAAAGATGTCAATAAGGATGGACATTCCATTATTGAAGAACAAATAAAGGTGCTTAATAAAGTAAGGGCAAAAGTAAAAATTCCAATAAGTGTGAAACTCAGTCCTTATTATACCAATCAACTCAGAACAATCACTGCCATGGATAAAGAGGGAGTGGATGGATTTGTATTATTCAACAGGCTTTTCCAACCGGATATTGATATTGAAAAGGAAGAAATGTTCTTTCCATACAATCTGAGCAGTCATGAAGACAACAGGTTGGCATTGCGATTTGCCGGTTTGTTATACGGAAATTTGAATGGTTCAATTTGTAGTGCAAATGGTATCCTGGATGGAAAAGATGTTATAAAGATGATTCTGGCCGGGGCTGATTGCGTACAGGTTGTATCTACCCTTTATAAAAATAAGTCCGGGCATATCAAAGTCATGCTGGAAGACATTGAAAATTGGATGGAAAAGAAAGGATATAAGACGCTGGAAGAATTCAGAGGAAAATTATCCAATAAAAACATTGATGATCCATATGCTTACAAACGAGCTCAATATGTTGACATCCTGATGAAATCAGATAATATATTTAGAGCTTATCCAAAAGGATAGCAATTGGTATTCCAAATTAAGAAAGGCCCTTTTCAAGGCCTTTTTTTATGCGTAAAGAATTTTATTGTTGGGCAACATAGTTTTGTATTTGGCTTCAAACTTACCCTTTGTAATTGCCATTAATTTCCCCCGAAGCAGCCTCTTTCTAAGAGGTGAAACCAGGTCAGTAAACATGATTCCTTCCAGGTGATCGTACTCGTGTTGAATTATCCTGGAGAGTGTTCCATCGTACTCCTCATCATAGAAGTTGAAATCTTCATCGTAATAGGTAATTCTGATTTTGGGTTCACGAACCACTTCTTCACGCAGATTTGGAAGACTTAAACATCCTTCATTAAAAGCGGATGTCTCCCCGCTTTTTTCAATTATCTGAGGGTTGATAAAAACTTTCAAAAAATCTTTCATCTCCGGTTCCTCATCCTCCAATGGCCTTGCATCAATCACAAACAAGCGTATCGATTTTCCAACCTGGGGTGAAGCCAACCCAATGCCATCAGAGTCATACATTGTTTCATACATATCCGCAATAAACTGATCTAGATTCTCATAATCCTGGTCAATTTCTTTGGCCACTCTTCGTAAAACCGGGTGACCGTATACAAAAACAGGAAGTACCATAAATTTTTACAATTTTCTAGAAACACTATCCAGATGAGTCTGTAGTATAATTACCGCACTCAGTTTATCAACCAGAGCTTTGTTCCTCCTGTCCTTCTTTTTTACTCCCCCATCTAACATAGCTTGCCGGGCCATTTTGGAAGTAAATCTTTCATCAACCATCAGAATTTCCATTTCGGAATATTCTTTTTTTAATTTCACCATGAAAGGATCAATATATTTTAATGATTCTGATGGCTGATTGTTCATTTGAAGCGGGTAACCAACTACAATTGTTTCAACATCCTCCTTATCTAAATAAGTCTTCAGAAATTGCCATACTTCACCTGTCGGAATTGTCTCCAGACCTGTGGCAATCATACCCATAGGGTCAGAAACAGCAAGACCTACTCGCTTTCTTCCATAATCAATAGATAATATCCTGCTCACCTTTATTTAGAATTATTCTGCAAAGGTAAAAATATTCCAAATCAAAAATTGCCATTTTGCAATAAAAAAGGCATCTACAATGCTGCAAATGCCTTTTCCAATATATAATGAATTATTTTTATTCTCCTTCAGAGTAATCCATTTTTGCCAGTCTCTGGTAGAAATTATACCTCCACTTAGAATTCTCTTCAGAAGCTTTAAACAACTTATCAGCTTCCTTAGGGAATGATTTCCTCAGCGAAGTAAACCTGACTTCAGAATTCAGGAACTCACCAAACTTACTCCAGTCTGGCTCCTTTGAATCATAGATGAAAGGATTTTTCCCTTCTGCTTCAAGATTTGGATTGAATCTATACATATGCCAAAACCCTGCTTCTACGGCAAACTTTTCCTGATCCTGTGACTTAGCCATTCCTCTTCTCAATCCATGACTGATACAAGGTGAGTAAGCAATAATAAGAGATGGTCCAGGGAAAGCTTCAGCTTCCTTCATTGCCTTAAAAAACTGAGACTGGCTTGCACCAGAAGCTACCTGAGCAACATAAACATAACCATAAGTCATTGCCATGGCACCAAGATCCTTTTTCCTGATTTTCTTTCCAGAGGCAGCAAATTTAGCAACTGCTCCGGTTGGAGTTGATTTTGATGATTGTCCACCTGTGTTTGAATACACTTCAGTATCCATAACCAGTATATTCACATCTTCTCCGGAAGCAATCACATGATCCAATCCGCCATATCCAATGTCATAGGCCCAACCGTCGCCTCCCATTATCCAAACAGATTTCTTAACAAAATACTGTTTCAGGGCCAACATTTCTTTGGCTGATGCATCTTTTTCTTTTGCAAGCAAGGCAATAAGCTTCTTAGATGCTACTTTGGAACCTTCTGCATCTTCCATAGTGCTGAGCCATTCCTGACAGGCTTCACTGGTAGCAGCAGAGAATTTACTCATAGAAGCTTTCATATTTTGAGCTATCCGGTCACGAATCTGACGATTACCAACTGCGATACCATATCCATATTCTGCATTGTCTTCAAATAAGGAATTTGCCCAAGCTGGTCCTTCTCCTTCCTTATTCACACAGTAAGGAGTAGAAGGAGCAGAGCCTCCATAAATTGACGAACATCCTGTTGCATTTGCGATGATCATTCTATCTCCAAAAAGCTGAGTGATATTTTTTATGTATGGAGTCTCACCACAACCAGCACAAGCTCCAGAAAACTCAAATAATGGTTGTGCAAATTGACTATTTTTTACTGTTTTCTCTTTAGGGACTACATCATCTTTATAACCCACTTTTTCATGCATGTAGTTCCATCTGTCAATATCATCCAGACGGGTATCAAGTGGTTTCATTACCAGTGATTTCTCCTTACTTGGACAAACATCAGCACAACTTCCACAACCGGTACAATCGAGCACACTTACCTGTATCCTGAATTCATATCCTTTCAATGCTGCTTTCCCAGGTACTGTTATAGTTCCCTCAGGAGCCTCGGCCTTTTCTTTCTCAGTTAATAAAAATGGTCTGATAGCGGCATGGGGGCAAACAAAAGAACACTGGTTACATTGAATACAATTTTCTTCTACCCACTCAGGAACATTTACAGCAATTCCTCTTTTTTCATATTGTGAAGTTCCCTGTGGGAATGTTCCATCCTCTCTTCCAACAAATGCACTTACAGGTAAATCATCTCCCCTAAGGCTATTTATTGGTTCTACAATATCTTTAATAAAGGCGGGAATATTTCTGGTATCTTTCTTTACAACAACTTTGATTTTCTTCCATTCAGCAGGTATATCAATTTTTGTCACTGCACTGCCTTTATCTACAGCTGCAAAGTTCATATTTACAATTTCCTCACCTTTTTTACCATATGATTTCACAATGGCTTTCTTCATCTCATCCACTGCCTGCTCATAAGGGATAACCTCGGAAACATTAAAAAATGCTGATTGCATTATAGTATTGGTACGTGATCCCAATCCGATCTGCTGTGCAATTTTAGTTGCATTAATTACATAAAATTTAATATCGTTATCAGCCATGAATTTCTTCATAGAATCAGGAAGACGCTCATTCGTTTGCTCAGAATCCCAAATTGAATTCAGTAAGAATGTACCTCCCTTTTTCAGTCCCTTTAGCATGTCGTACTTTGTCAGATAAGAAAACACGTGACAAGCAACAAAGTCAGGATTATTCACCAGGTAAATAGATCTTATTGGAGTGTCTCCAAACCGTAAATGCGAAGTTGTAATTCCACCAGATTTCTTTGAATCGTAAGCAAAGTAGGCCTGGCAATATTTATCTGTAGCATCGCCAATAATTTTTATTGAGTTTTTATTGGCACCTACAGTACCATCTGATCCCAATCCATAAAACTTGGCTTCATAGGTACCCTCGTGAGCTACATTTATTTCTTCAATTAAGGGCAGGGATTTAAAGGTTACATCATCGTTAATACCTAGGGTAAACTGATTCTTTGGTTCTGCTAATTCAAGATTATCATAAACTGTTAAAACCATAGATGGTGTAGTATCTTTAGAACTCAAGCCATACCTTCCTCCAATAATTAAAGGTCTGTTTTCTTTCTCGTAATACAATTCTCTTACATCAAGATACATTGGTTCTCCATTTGCACCAGGTTCTTTTGTTCTGTCAAGTACTGCAATTCGTTTCACAGACTTAGGCATAGCTTTGAAAAAGTATTTTGATGAGAATGGTCTGTAAAGATGTACCAACAGAAGACCCACTTTTTCACCTTTTGCCATTTTATAATCAACCACCTCACTAATCGTTTCAGTTATAGAACCCATGGCCACAATTACGTTTTCGGCATCTGGGTCACCATAATACTGGAAAGGATGATATTCTCTTCCTGTCAATTTTGTAATTTCCTGCATATAGGCCTCTACTTCATCAGCAATGGGCTCATAAAACTTATTACCGGCTTCTTTGGCCTGAAAGAAAATATCCGGATTTTGTGCAGTACCACGTGTTACAGGGTGCTCAGGATTTAAAGCTCTTTCTCTAAATTCTTGCAAAGCGTCCCAGTCGATCAGTTTTTTGAAATCATCGTCTGCAAGTGCTTCTACTTTTTGAATTTCATGAGAAGATCTGAACCCATCAAAAAAGTGAAGAAATGGAACCCTTGTTTTAATAGAAGTAAGGTGCGCAACACCTGCAAGGTCCATAATCTCCTGTATACTTCCTGTTGCCAGCATAGCAAAACCAGTTTGTCTGGTTGCATATATATCGCTATGGTCTCCAAATATGGAAAGGGCATGGGCAGCTACTGACCGAGCACTTACATGAAAAACAGCCGGTAAGAATTCACCTGCCATTTTATACATATTAGGAATCATTAATAACAATCCCTGTGATGCTGTATAGGTAGATGTTAGAGCACCAGCCTGCAATGAACCATGCACTGCACCAGCCGCTCCTGCCTCTGATTGCATCTCAGAAACTTTAACTTCCTGACCAAAAATATTTTTCCTCCCAAAAGCAGCCCACTCATCCACGTTCTCCGCCATGTTGGAGGAGGGTGTAATAGGGTATATACAAGCCACCTCGCTAAACATATATGCTATATATGATGCTGCATAATTTCCGTCGCATGTAACAAAATTCTTTTTCTTAGTCATTTTAAACTCTTTAAATATTTAACTTGCAATGTGTTATATCAAATCGAAAAAACTTCATAAAATTAGAACTTTTCCTCTTATCAATTTAAGGATGGAAGTAAAAAAATCCTAATTCATTTCAATTCCAAATAAGCCTCTCGAAATCGCATTTATCCAGCCAAAAACAGTTCTCAAAAAGCATACTTTCAGATATCAAAGTTACTCAAACTCTGCATGCATTTTCCTGAGAAAAATCACCCTATTACCCAGCTCTGAATGAAAATCAAATAGCTCTCATTTAAAAACAAAAAACCGGTAATTCATAATTAGAATTACCGGTTTAAAAATATTCTCTTCTCTCTTATTTACTCGCTATTCATTGAGATTAGAAACTCTTCATTACTTTCAGTCCGCAATAATCGGTCTCTTATAAATTCCATAGCTTCAACTGAGTTCATATCAGCAAGATAATTACGCAGCACCCATATCTTGGCCAGACTATCCTTCTCCATGAGTAAGTCTTCTCTCCTGGTACCAGATGGGTTAATATCTACAGATGGATAAATTCTTTTGTTGGAAAGTTTTCTGTCAAGTTGCAGTTCCATGTTACCGGTTCCCTTAAACTCTTCAAAAATCACATCATCCATTTTGGAACCTGTTTCAGTCAAAGCTGTTGCTAATATAGTTAACGAACCCCCATCCTCAATGTTCCTGGCTGCACCAAAAAAGCGCTTAGGTTTATGAAGAGCATTGGAATCAACACCTCCAGACAAGACTTTTCCTGAAGCAGGAGAAGTAGTGTTGAACGCCCTGGCCAGCCTGGTTATGGAATCCAGCAGGATTACCACATCGTGACCACATTCAACCAGCCTTTTTGCTTTCTCAAGCACAATATTTGCAACCCGAACATGTCGCTCAGCAGGTTCATCGAATGTTGAAGCAATAACTTCCGCATCGACATTTCTGGCCATTTCAGTAACTTCCTCAGGTCGTTCATCAATCAGTAATACAATCAGGTAAACTTCGGGTTGGTATTTTGCTATGGCATTGGCTATTTCCTGGAGTAAAATTGTTTTACCGGTTTTCGGCTGAGCTACAATTAAGCCTCTCTGTCCTTTACCAATAGGAGCGAACATATCAACCACCCTTACAGACATACTTCCTTTTCCTCGCTCATACAATTTAAATTTCTCGTCAGGGAATAAAGGTGTCAGATAATCAAATTGTACCCTGTCACGAATAAATTCAGGACTTCTTCCATTAATTTCCAGCACTTTAATAAGAGGGAAATACTTCTCACCCTCTTTTGGAGGCCTGATACTACCTTTTACTGTATCACCTGTTTTTAATCCAAAAAGCTTTATTTGTGATTGCGATACATAAATATCATCTGGAGAATTCAGATAATTGTAATCAGCTGATCGCAAAAATCCATATCCATCCTGCATAATCTCGAGGACTCCAGTATTTGAGATGATCCCGTCGAAGTCATAGTTATCTTCGTTTCGACTATTTTTCCTTTTATTCCTGTCAAAATCAAATTCTCTTTGAGGTTTTCTTCTTTCCTCATGCTTGGGAGATGCTCCTTTCTCTTGTTCAGGTTTCTTCTGAATCTCTTGTGCTTCCCCAGGTTTCTCCTGAATCTCTTGCCTTTCCCCAAGCTTTGATGGATGGGCCGTCCTTGGTGCCTCTTTTGGGGCAGTAGTTTTCGGCTCTTCTCTCTGCTGTTGTTTCTGCTGGGAACTTCGACCCTTTGGAGTACGATCCTGAGTGCTTCTTTCCTGGTTACTTCTACCTGGTGTATTTCTATCCGGGGTACTTCTTTCCGGAGTAGAAGTTTTTCGGACAAATGGCCGTGCCTTGTGTTCCTTTTTTGCAGGTGCAGCTGAGGATGCTGGCCTTCTTTTTGGTTGTGGTTGATCTGCAGCCTGAATTGCTTGCTGATCAAGAATTTGATAGACTAAATCTTGCTTCCGCAAGGAATCTACCTTCTTAATTTTTAACTCTTTGGCGATCTCGCGTAATTCAGAAACGAGTTTCTTGTTGAGTTCTAAAATGTCAAACATGAATAAATGTAAAAACTGGTTGTTTTAAAATAAAAAGTGTGTATGTGTGCAATAGTAGGATGATCCTATAAACTATGATGAATATTAATATCCTCTATTAATTCTTTCGTGTAAACTAATGGGAACGGAGTTGATTAATCGAAAAATGTTAGGAAATTCCATGCAATATTAGGAAAATTCTCTTTGAAAATGAAAAAAAATTGTTACTTTTCTTAAAATTTTCATAAAAAACTGGTTTCAACCTAATAAAAAAGTTCTATACCCTTAACCTAATAACTATTTGTACGAAAATATTAATTTTTCGTTTTAACCAAAAAAAAAAAGATTCCAACAAAAAATAGAACTCTATAAATACAATTTTTTTATTTAGCACAAAGTTGTGCTAAGCTTCAAGGTTGAAATGAAGCAAATTAAAATTATAAAACAAATTACCAACAGGGAATCCATTTCCCTGGATAAGTATTTGCAAGAAATTAGCAAAGTAGAACTACTTTCACCTGAGCAGGAAGCAGAATTTGCAAATAAAGCCAAGAGTGGTGACGAAAAGGCTCTCAAAAAGCTTATTAATGCAAATCTAAGGTTCGTAGTATCGGTCTCCAAACAATATCAGAACCAGGGATTAAGTTTACCAGACCTAATCAATGAGGGAAATCTCGGTCTTATAAAAGCTGCCAAACGTTTCGATGAAACACGGGGATTTAAGTTTATCTCCTATGCTGTATGGTGGATTCTGCAATCCATCCTGCAGGCACTCGCCGAGCAGGCCAGAATAGTTCGCCTTCCTTTAAACAAAATTGGATCTATAAATAAAATTAATAAAGCCTTTACCCGGCTTGAACAAAAGTTTGAAAGAGAACCAACGGTAGATGAATTGGCCCAGGCACTGGAACTTGCTCCGATGGATGTCAGAGAGGCTATGAAAAATACAGCCAGGCATGTATCTATGGATGCCCCCCTGGTTAATGGAGAGTCAGAATCAAATATGTATGATGTTCTCTTAAGTGTGGATTCACCCAGACCAGACAAGGACCTGATGGTTGAATCGTTGAGGAGGGAAATAGAGCGTGTTTTGAACACACTTCCGGCCAGAGAGGCAGATATTTTACGCCTATATTTTGGACTCAAAGGTTATCATCAGCATACGCTCGATGAAATTGGAGAGCGCTTTAACCTTACCAGAGAAAGAGTCAGGCAGCTGAAAGAAAAAGCTATACGCCGACTCAAAAACACCACCCGGTGTAAGATACTTAAATCGTATTTCTAATAATAAACCCAGTTATTTTCATCTTATTGAATATCCTATGGCTATTCTCTACCTGCAAACTTGAAAAAAATTCAACCTGCCAAATCATTAGAATACACATAAAATTCTATACTTTTACAGTCAAAACTTAAAGTATGGCTCATCTTATCGCTCCTTCCTTACTGACGGCCGATTTTGGCAGGCTGTATGAGGTTATTGACATGGTAAACAGCAGTGAGGCTGACTGGTTCCATATTGATGTTATGGATGGTGTATTTGTCCCAAATATATCTTTTGGATTTCCAGTAATAAAATCTATAAAGAAACTGGCAAAAAAACCTCTTGATGTTCATCTGAT
>JASJGS010000043.1:0-16123 GCA_033791445.1 Bacteroidales bacterium
AGTGGCCTTATTGTTGCTTCATCCGGTGCTATTGCCCACGATCTGATTGACAGATTTATGGGTAAACAGCTTTCGGATAAGGCAAAAGTGAAAGCAGGAAAAATTGCTGCAGCCTGCGTGGGTGTTGTGGCTATTATTCTGGGAATACTATTTAAAGGGATGAATGTAAGTTTCCTTGTTGGTTGGGCTTTTGCTGTTGCAGCTTCTGCAAACCTACCGGCAATATTAATGTTGCTTTTCTGGAAAAAGACGACTGCAAAAGGTATTGCTTCGTCAATCATTGTTGGTATTGTAAGCGCTATTGGTATTATAGTGACGGGCCCCTCAATAAGTCAACAATTTTTCAGGACTGAAGGATTGCACGGACTGGATTCACCGGCAATAATTTCCTTTACTCTGGCATTGCTTACACTTATTATTGTGTCCTTAGCAACACAGAAAGATAACGAAAAGTTGGCAGCCAAAGTGCCTGTAGAACCGACTGAATAAATCTTAAATACCAACAGATGAAAAGAGTAAGCATTTTAGTATTGTTAATCCTGATGGTTCAAGGAATCTCAGCCCAGGATAAAGAAAAAGACGAAAAGAAGAAGTTTGGTATAAAATTCTCAGGCTTTGTGAAAAATGATTTCTTCTATGATTCAAGGCAGACCGTTTCTGCCCGGGAAGGACATTTTTTATTATGGCCTGCCCCAGAGAAGCCTGATGAAGCAGGTAATGATATTAATGCAAAAACAAATTTCAATTTTCTTGCAATACAATCACGGTTGAAGGCTGCTATAACCGGCCCAGACGCTTTCGGAGCGAAAACATCCGCTGTTATAGAGGCTGATTTTTTCGCACAGCTCAATGCCAATATCAACCTCCTTAGATTGAGACATGCTTACTTAAAATTGAACTGGGAACACCTGGAATTACTCGCTGGTCAAACCTGGAATCCACTATTTGTAACGGATTGTTTTCCGGGAACCGTATCATTTAATACAGGAACTCCATTACAGTCTTTTGCCAGGAATCCTCAAATACGGGCCACCTATAATATTAGTGGTTTCAAAATCATAGCTGCTGCCTTAGCACAGCGAGACTATGCAACATGGGGCATGGGCGGTGCTTCATCTCGGTTTTTAAGAAATTCTGCTGTACCAGACATGCAATTGCAGCTACACTATGGTTCTGAAAGTAGTAATTCAGGATTAAAGTACGTTTTTGGGGCAGGAATTGCGTTCAAGACTATTGTTCCGCGCCTTGAGAGCGAAATGGGGCCAAGTAATAGCATCTATAAAGTAAATGAAAAAGTTCAGGGCCTAACAGCCATGGGATTTGCTAAAATAACTACAAAACCGGTGACCATAAAATTTCAAGCCCGTTATGGTGAGAACATTACTGATTTGTTGGCCATAAGTGGTTTTGCAGTCAAGGAAGTGGCCAATACTACAACTGGCGAACTCTCCTATACACCATTAACTAACATGACCTTCTGGGGTGAGATACATTCAAATGGGAAAAAAATACAATTTGGACTTTTTGGTGGTATAACGAATTCACTAGGAACCAAGGAAGCCATGTCTGACCCGGCAAATAATGTTTATGGACTTGGCACAAACATTAAATCACTTTGGAGAATCTCTCCAAGAGTTATATTCAATGCCGGCAAAGTAAGAATAGCCCTGGAAATGGAATATACACAGGCGCTATACGGGGATGGCTTTGATATCCACTATAGACCATCCAGTACTACAACTGCTTCGAATTTTAGGGGTTTATTAGCTGTTTATTACTTTTTTTAATCATAAAATCTAAGCTGAATCCTATTTAGGTTCTTATTTTTCTTTTTTATTGAGCTATTCGTATCTTAAGGATTCGGCAGGGTTCACTCGAGCTGTTTTTGAGACCTGCGCAATAACTGTTGTCACAGCAATGACCAAAACTACAAATACCGGTACAACAAAGAACCACCAACCGATTGTAATACGAAAAGCAAAATTCTCAAGCCATCGTTGCATTACAAAATAAGCAATTGTGAGACCAATAGGCACTGCAATCATAATTTGATAGATAAAGTATCGGATTAGTAGCAAAATACTATTAAAGACTGAGGAGCCAAGAACCTTTCTTATGCCTATCTCTTTTGTCCTCTGTATGGTGATGAAAGACGAAAGTCCAAAAAGTCCAAGGCAAGCAATAAAAATGGTTAGAAAAGAAAAAGATCCAAAAACTATCCCAAACCGAATTTCTCCCTTATACTGTTCACGGTAATAATCATCCAAAAAGAAATAACTGAATGGATTTTTACTAAAAAACTTCCCCCATTCCTCCTCCACAAAGGTCAAAACATCCTGTATGCTAGCCTGAGGTTCAAGCTTAATGGAATAAAAGCCAGAAACGCTTTCAAAAAATCTAAAGACCAAAGGATCAGGAATTTCTTTAAGACCTTCCTGGTGAAAATCCTTCACTACTCCAACAACACTGAATGTATCTCCCCAAAAGAATATTTGTTTATCCAAAACTGCACTATAATCATCAAAACCCAAAAGCTTTACTGCTTTTTCATTGAAGATAACTGTTTCACTGTTCATTCCGAATTCAGGAGAGAAGTTCCTACCTTCCAGTATGGTAAGTCCGTAAAGGTCTATATAATTCCAATCCATTCCTATTATCCTGTACTGATTCCCCTCTGCAGGGTCCTGGCCTATCAACCGGACTCCCCCGGCATTCCAGGGAGGTTTCCGACCAGGTATAGCTGTAGAACTGGTAAACTTCTCAATTCCAGGATTTCGAAGAAGCTCTTCCTTGAAAGCATTAAATGTCTCATTATATGTAGAATCGCCTACGCTAGGACCTTGAATTACCAATACATTGTCGATATCGACGCCAAGCGTTTTATTTTGCATAAATGATATCTGCTTATAAACCAACAAAGTCCCAGCAATTAAAACAATGGAAATTGTAAATTGAAAAATTACGAGAAATTTACGCAATGCCAGGCCTTTATTATTCTGACTAAACTTCCCCTTGATAATGGAAACTGGCTTAAAGGAGGAAAGGAAAAATGCAGGGTATGCTCCAGAAAGAATGGCCCCCATGATAAAAATTATAATAATAGCAGCCCAAAATTTAAAATTACTCCCAAGACTATAATCCAACATCTCTCCGGTAATCTGATTAAAAAGTGGGTATATAAGAGATACTAAAAGTATGGCCAGAACTATACTGATAATATTTACCAGAATCGATTCTGAAAGGAATTGTGAAATTAGCTGACGTCTATTTGCACCGGAAATTTTTCGCATTCCCACTTCTTTAGCCCGGTCAAGGGATTTAGCTGTTGACAGGTTGATATAATTGATCCAGGCTATAATTACAAGGAAGATGGCAATTATTATTAAGGAATAAACCGATTGGGCATTCCCGTTTACCTCAGCCTCGAACATAAAGTTAGAAGTCAGGTGGATTTTCCTTAAAGGCTGAAGATTGTAAATTGCATCTGAATTATAACTCCTCAAATCCTCACCAATTTGTTCTTCGACAAAAGCAGGAATCTTAGCTTCAAAAACCTTGTAGTCTGCCTCCGAATTCAATAATATGTAATTATAGAACCCATCCCATTGCCAGGCTGTATTGACTCCAGGAGTCACGGTTACGCGGGTTTCCCAGGAGACCAGAATATCAGGTTTCAAATGGGAATTAACCTTTACATCTTCAAATATCCCAACGATAATGAGTTCTAATTCTCCATTAAAAAGAAGACTTTTACCAATTGGATCTTCATCTCCAAAATACTTGTGAGCGGTAGATTGTGAAAGGATAGCTTCAAACGGCTTTTTCAAAACCGAATTAACATCCCCTTCAAGGAGTTTAAAAGAAAATACTTCAAAGAAAGATGTGTCCGCCATATAAATATTCTCCTCTCTAAACTTTTTTTCACCCCAGGAAAGCACTCCATCTCCCTTCGTAAACCGAGTAAAGTTCTCTACCTCCGGAAAGTTTTCATACAAAGCCTGTCCAACTGCTGAACATCCTGCTGCCCATTGGGTAGTTAACTCACCTTTATTGTATCGATCTTGTTGTATCCTGTAAATCCGGGTCTCCTTTTCATGAAAATCATCGTAACTCAATTCAAATCGAACATATTGGATGATAAGAATAAAGGCGGTCATACCAATGGCCAGTCCAAGGATATTTATTACAAGGGATAAAAGGTTTTTCTTAAAGTGTCGAAGTGCAATAAGGAGGTATACTTTAATCATTTTAGTTCAGATTAGGATAGGAATTCAACTAAGGTAAAAATATATGATGAATAACCAGTATATGTATTCCAATGATGAAGTTCAGCTTATAACCTTCAAAAATCAAAAAAAGATTTTTCATGAGATTATTATTTTGTTGATTATAAAATAAATTCACAAGTCTCAATTGTAAAAACTCACAGAGCAAATCTAAAATTTAAATCTGAATCGTGATCCACAATATTTATAGCAACTGCTTTTACAAACTAATTAACTGGCAATTAAGCCTTTTACACTTCAAGTTAGAGTAAAAATTTATTACCATTTCCGGACAATTATTGTTCGATTTTGATACAATTATTAATCACTTGTCTATGTTTTCAACAACCGTTAATGAGTTGGAATCAAACTTCTAATTAGATAGCTTCTGGAGCGATATATTTAAGAATGATTAGGCCTTGTTAATAAAAAATGCTTTTGTAACTTTATCAGGTAGCGTCAATAAATAAAATTCTTAGTTTTAAAAAAGATCAAATTATGAAAAGTTATAGCTGCTGTTTCCTGGCCTTAATAATCTTATCAGGCATTCAGGTATTTGCTAAAGAGTACCATGTTGCACCGGCTGGTAATAACTCAAATGATGGTTCTAGAAAAAATCCTTTTCAAACCATTTCAAAGGCTACAAAGCATGCTTTCCCGGGAGATACAATAACCGTACATGAAGGCACTTACAGGGAATGGATAAATCCCCTACGTGGTGGGGAAAACGATTCTAATAGAATTACTTATAGAGCCGCAAAGGGAGAAAAAGTAGAGATCAAGGGTTCTGAAATAATTAAAGGATGGGAAAAAGTTCAGGGAAGTGTATGGAAGGTGAGTATTGAAAACTCATTTTTTGGAGATTACAATCCCTATATAGATTCTATATATGGAGACTGGTTTTACAGAATGGGGAGAGTACATCATACGGGAGAAGTTTTCCTGAACGGAAAATCACTTTACGAGAAAGAAACGCTTGAAAAAGTACACAAGCCAGAAGGGAATCCAAAAACAAAGGATAGTGAGGGCTCGAGGTATACCTGGTACTGTGAAAGTGATGATACTTATACAAGCATCTGGGCAAACTTCCATGAAAATAATCCGAATGAGGAGTTGGTTGAGATCAGTGTCAGAAGAACCTGTATTTATCCGGATAAGCCTGGAATAAATTATCTTACGTTCAGTGGATTTCATATTAGCCAGGCAGCTACCCAATGGGGAGCCCCCACAGCTGATCAGATTGGAATGATTGCCACCCATTGGAACAAAGCATGGATCATAGAAAATAACATCATAAGTGATTCAAAATGTTCAGGTATTACACTGGGAAAAGAACGTAGCACTGGTCACAATGTATGGTCAGCTGATCCAAGTATTGATGGTTCAATCCACTACATTGAGGTTACTTTTAGAACCCTGCAGAATGGTTGGAGTAAAGATAATATTGGTTCACACATTGTAAGGAACAACCAGATTTACAATTGTGAACAGACCGGTATATGTGGAAGCCAGGGAGCTGCATTCAGTACCATAGAGAACAATCACATCTATAATATCTGGACAAAAAGACAATTCACAGGTGCAGAAATTGGAGGAATTAAATTTCATGCTCCTATTGATGTCATTATAAGGGGTAATCGGTTTCATAATTGTGGCCGGGGCCTCTGGTTAGATTGGATGAATCAAGGAACCCGTGTAAGCAGGAATCTTTTCTATAATAATGATCTGGAGGATCTTTTCCTGGAAGTAAATCATGGCCCCTTTGTTATAGATAACAATATTATGTTGTCAAACTCCAGCATAAAAACGCAATCCCAAGGGGGCGCTTACGTACAAAACCTAATCGCGGGAACGGTATATATGTGGAGTGAACCCAATCGTTTTACTCCTTACCACCTTCCTCACTCTACGGAGATAGCCGGGCTCTCTACTATTTATTCAGGGGATGATCGATTTTACAATAATATCTTTGTTGGTAGCGGTGAAAAAATCAAAGAAAACAACAAATATAAATTCGGTCTGGAAGAATACAAAAAAGCGAAACTCCCCTGTTTTATTGGTGATAATTTCTATTATTATGGAGCAAAACCCAGCAGAACTGATGAAAACGAAGCAATAGTATCGGAATTTAACCCCCATATTATTCTAGAGGTTAAAGAAGAAAATGTATTCCTGCATATTCGTTTTGATAAGAAGTACTTTACAAATAGTGCGGAGATTATTAGTACTGAAATACTGGGGAAAGCAAAAATTCCAAACGCCTATTTCGAAAACGCCGATGGCTCAGAATTAAGAATTGATCAAGACTACTTTGGCAACCATCGTTTAGAAGGATACAACAGGGTTGGACCTTTTAGCAATATCAAGAAAGAAAAAGAGGTTTTAAAAATCTGGTAATCATAACTATAACATGTTATTTAAATAAACTATTTATACAATAAAAATGAAAAAACGAGGAAATGTTTCATTTGATAAAAGGTTCTTTTCTAAAAATTTTAGTTCATTTAAAGATTCTTCAATTGCTGAACGATTTTCGTATATCCATAAGAATAACCATTGGGTAGGCCAGAGCACAGTTTCAGGGGAAGGTTCTGAAGAAAAGCAAACACAGGAGGTAAGGACAAATTTGCCAAAAATAATTTCACAATTTAAGATTAGAACTATACTAGATATACCCTGCGGTGACTTTAACTGGATGAAAAACATAGAGTTAAATATCAAGCAGTATATTGGAGGAGACATTGTTCCTGAGATCATAGAACAAAATAATACCAGGTATTCAAATGATAATAGGAAGTTTCTCCAACTGGATATTATTAAAAATAAACTTCCCATGGTAGACCTAATATTTTGTAGGGATTGCCTGGTACATCTCTCAATTGAAGATATTCAAAAATCCATTGAAAACATTAAGAATAGCAACTCACAATATATACTCACTACCACTTTTACAGAGTGTGAAGTCAATGAGGATATAATAACTGGGGATTGGCGAATAATCAACTTATGTCAGGATCCTTTTAATTTTCCAGAACCGATTTTGGTAATAAATGAAGACTGCACAGAGGGCAATAAAACATTTTCAGATAAAAGCCTAGGTTTGTGGAAGATCTCTGATTTATAAAATAAAACATAATCCGTTTAAGAGTGCTTAATTAATTAATAATCCATAAAAACATGAAAACAATAAAGATTTTATTAATTGGTATCCTCATGTGTCCTTTATTCACAACTCAAGCACAAGAAAATCTTTTTATCCCGGACTTATCAAAGATTAGTGATTCTAATCTATGGACTCTTCATAATAGGGATTTAATTCCTGGGAATGAAGTGCATTTAAATGCTAACCAGGGGGATGGTTTGCTCTGGTCAAACGACCTGGCTTTTGAAGATGGCACCATTGATCTGGATATAAAAGGAAAGAATGAAAGAGGGAGGAGTTTTGTAGGAATTGCCTTTCATGGTCTGAATGACAGCACCTATGATGTTATCTATTTCAGGCCTTTTAATTTTGAAGACCCTTCAAGAAATGGTCATTCAGTTCAATACATATCTCACCCAGAATATACCTGGTATAAATTGCGTGAAGAACATCCGGAAAAGTATGAAAATGCCGTGTTACCTGTTCCAGACCCCAATGGATGGTTTCATGCCACTATAATTATTAAATATCCAGTAGTAAAAGTATATGTTGATAATGCTAAAGAACCTTCCCTGACTATTAATCAACTCAGCTCAAGAAAAAAAGGCTGGATAGGGTTTTGGGTTGGGAATGGTTCTGAAGGATATTTTAAGAATCTGGAAATTTCGAAAAAATAAAATTAGTTTCGCTTAATTATCAAAAAGCCTGACAAAAGTGACTCCATGGGGCTGAATTTCTGTGGTATACGTATCTTTATATTTACCCAGGGTCTGATTACACCAGAGGTCTCGTATTCTTTTTTCTCCTGAAACACCCAGATCCGCCCAGCTTAAGGTAATGTTCCGGAGACTGTTTTTCAGATTAAAGATTCCAATAGCTATCGAGCCATCGGCCATTGGCTTTATCAAAATAAAATCTTCGTTTGTTTTATGTAATAATTTTGCCTGTTTCCCCAATGGATCCTGGTTCACCTCAATCACTTCATGATTACACAAAACATTTAGGGTGAATTTATCAAGCTTAGCCATGTCTCCACTGAAAACTAAGGGGGCAGCCATGAGTGACCACATTGACATATAGCTGTATTGTTCCCAGGGAGTAAGGTCAGTTGGTTTACCTTCTCCCATTCCATGAGCATTTCCTACCCACCCTATCAATATATAATCCGGGTCGTTCCAGGCACCAGGTTGGGCATATTCAGCATGCTCAGCATTGCTCAAACCAATTGAATAAAAACCTGGTAGATGTTTATGTTCTTCCAATCCAAGGTCGCCCGTTGTTCGCCAGCTATTACCTACTTCTCCTCCCCATTCCCACACATTGTCCATCCCGTATTGACACAGGTTTAGCACAATATCCCTATCTTGCTTTTTCAGCTCACTCCACATTTGACTGTATGGTTTTGTAAAATAGTCCGGATCACTTTTATTGCCAGCCACTTTTTGGTAGCTACACCAATCGTATTTTAAAAAATCAAATCCCCAATCAGAAAAAGTCTTTGCATCTATGGCCTCATGCTTATAGCTACCTTCATAACCAGCACATGTGCTCGGTCCTGGAGATATATACAATCCCGCTTTTAGTCCTTTTTCATGAATATAGTCTGCCATTTTCTTCATGTCAGGAAATCGTTTATTGGGTATGATCACCCCCTGTTTATCCCTACTTTTTCCATTTATATCAGGATCTTTAGAATTCAGCTTCATCATCCAGCAGTCATCGATATTAACATATTGATAACCGAAATCGGCCATTCCAGTAGCAATCATCTGATCGGCAGCCGTCCTCATAATTTCATCGCTAACCCGATCGTAATGAATATACCAGCTATTCCATCCCATAGGAGGAGTCAATGCCAGCTTATCCCCCACTATAAGAGCAAATTCCTTTGAAAATGAACCGTGACTATTACTGGCCATCATGGTCATGGAATATTCTCCTGCCTTATGAATAACACCTGATAAGATACCGGTTTCCTCATCCAGGACAATCCCCTCAGGAAGGTTTTTGGCCCCAAATTTTATGGGCCCATCACCCGTACAGGGTATACGATAAATCAGTGGGGATCCAGGCCGTAAACCATAGATTCCTGGGCCATTAATCCGGGGGGATGGAGGTGGTTCAGGGGTAAGAATATAATCCTGATATTTTCCTCCATACCCTTCCTGAGCCCAATTCCAACATGGAATGGTCAGAATGAGCAATAAAAATAAGAATCTCATAAATGTGTAATAGGCTCCTAAATATTATCTAAACTTTTGGTAGTAAATAAGGATCGCGATAATCTCTTGTAAGCATTCTATCCGCCTCCTTGTCTTTTACAAACTTCTCTGAATCACCCTTAAAGCTTAGCTCCCTGTTTAGGCGATAAGAGATATTTGCAATGATGGGTAATGCAGAAGAATAATAGCCCACATCGATATCGCAATTCAAATCCTGATACTTACCCGACCTGATGGCATCAATGAAGTTTGCATAATGCTCTGTACCACCTGGTGCTGCAAGGTATGCGGAGCTTTTTTTCTCAGTCTCGGAAGATTCCATGCCAGAGCCAGCAAAAGGCTCCTTTTCACGCTTCTTAAAAGCCACCCAGGTTGATCCGTTTACTGCCATCCAACCTTCGGTACCCAGGAAGATATTTCCAATTTTGACATCCAGTACAGATTCACCACATGTATATCTGCCACGCGTCTCAAACTCAAGCATTTTCCCATCATCATATTTAAATAAGGAAGTTTGGGTATTGGGTGTTTCCTGTGAACACTCTTTGGGGTCAATGCCATAGATTCCTCCAAAGGAAGAAATTTTAACAGGATGCTCATTCTTGTTCAATCCCCAGCGAGCAATATCAAATTGATGAGGTCCCTGGTTTCCAGTATCCCCATTTCCGGTATCCCAATGCCAGTGCCAGTTATAATGAACTCTTTTTTCATTGTATGCCCTTTGAGGAGCAGGCCCCAACCACATGTCGTAATGTAAACCAGCTGGCGGTTGTGAATCAGGTGCAATTCCAAATGAATCCCGTGGTTTATAACATAAGCCTTTGGCCAGATACACATCACCAATTCCACCTTTATGCAAAAAGTCCATGGCTTCCATTACATTGCTTATCGATCTGTTTTGAAAACCTACCTGTACGATAGTGTTATTTTTACGAGCAGCTTCGATCATCTTCCTCCCCTCATAGATATTATGAGTACAAGGCTTTTCAACATATACATGCTTACCTGCCTGGGAGGCCCAAATTGTTCCCAGCGCATGCCAATGGTTTGGTGTGGCAAATGATACGGCATCTATATCCTTGTCTTCGAAAACTTTACGCATATCCCATTCCGTTCCAGGCTTCGACCCCTGGTGCTCTTCCATTAGGGCAACCCGCTCAGCATACAAGTTTTCATCTACATCACAGAGTGTTTTTACAAGAATATTTCGGTTTGATGAAAGCTGGCCCCATTTTTCCATGTGGCCCCTGCCCTGACCACGAATTCCAATTACGGACATCAATATTCTGTCATTGGCTCCTTGAATACGTCGGTAAGATGCTGCGCTAAAGCCAACGGCTCCTATGGAAAGTCCAATTGTACCTGCTACTGTCTTTTTTACAAATTCTCGTCTTGTTTCACTCATGGTTATATGCTTTTAATAATTTAGTAAGATTCGATATAAAAAGAGAAATAATCACCTTTCTATTGCACATGCAAGATAGCAAACATGTACTAAAATCTGATAATATATAATCCTATTTTTATTAATTCTAAATCAAATAGTAAGATTGGAATGAAAAGCTATGAGAAAATATAAACAGGCATTATTTGGAATAATTATAAATAATTGTATAGTTTTGTGAATCAAACAAATATTAGACTGCATAAGGTATAAATAATACATGAATCCAATATACCCAATCAAATTCAAGAATCAACGAAATTGGATTTTCATCCTTATTTTGTTTTTTTTATCCATACCCACACTAGAAGCCCAGAAATATGAAGACAAAGCCTATTATTTAATTGATTCACTTGTTCTTGAAGAAATGGTGGATAGTGATATAGAGCTTTTGGAATCTTCACTTAGACAATATTTTGAGGCAGAAAATGATACAATCAGATACAATGCGATTTTTCAAATAACTCAGGGAATGGCGCATGAGGACTGGTCCAAATACAACGAATTTCTATATCTTAAATTACAGGAAATGTTGACCAGCACCTCCCTTACCGAAGGGGAAACATTATATGGTAAAAGAATGCTTGCCAACGTATTGGGTGATTTTGGTTTTTACGCTGCATCGGTGCAAGGTGATTTTAACAGAGCTTTTGATTACTTCAATGAGGCACTTAATTTATCTGAGGAAATAGGCGATAAGTACAATATGGTTACCATGCTAAATAATATTGGCAGCGTTTCTGAAAGATTTGGAGATATAAGCAGGGCTCTGGAAAACTATCATAGGAGTTTATTGATTTGTGAGGAGATTGGACATAGAAAGGGCATGCCTAGCCTGTTAAACAACATTGGCCTTATCAATATGAAGCAGGGAAATTACCCTGAGGCCCTGGACTATCTAACAAAAAGTTTGAACCTGCATGAAGAGTTCGAGGAATATGATAATGTTGCAAGAAACCTGGAAAATATAGGTTTGATTAATAGCCGACTTGGAAATTCAAAAGAAGCCATGCGATATCTTCTTCAAAGTTACACCACCGCTGAAGCTATTGGTGATAAGGCCATTATAGCAAGGTCTTTAAAAAGTGTGGCTGCAGAATACATCAAACAGGATAGCCTTGATAAGGCTGAAATGTATAGCCAAAAGGCCATGGATGTATATGAAGACTTAGGCAATAAAAGAGGTCTTGCCTCCATAAACCTTTTATTTGGTGAATTAGCACTTAAAAAAGGGGATTTGAAAAGTGCAACCGATTATGCGACGAAGAGTCTTAAACTATCTCAAGAACTTGGCTTCCCGGATGATATCAGAAATGCAGCCTTGCTATGCAGCAATATTTCCCAGAATAACCAGGATTTTAAAGAAGGTTTGGAAATGTACAAGCTATACATTTCAATGAGGGATAGCATTTTAAATGTAAGTACCCGGGAATCAACTATTGCTCAACAAACTATTTATGAAATTGAAAAAACCCAGCTACTTAAGAAGCAGGCCGAAAGTGAAGCTGCCAGAATTGCTCAGGAGGAAAGAAACAGTCGAAACAATTTCCAGTACGCCATAATATTTATAGTGATTTTAATTTTCTTTGTAGGAGTATTTTCATTAGGAAAGATCAAATTGGGTCCAAAGCTTACTCAAGCTTTTATATACCTTGCTATACTAATTCTTTTTGAATCATCATTGGTAATTGCCGATCCATACGTTGAGGAAATTGCAAATGGGGAACCAGTGTGGAAATTATTAGCAAATGTGGGGATAGCCCTACTCCTCTTCCCAATCCACAGTATTTTGAACAAAAGACTAAAACATAGAGTCCAAAGAAATAATAATTTGGACAAAACCTTAGCCAAGTCTTGAAAGTTCCAGCAGTTTATCTCTGTTGATGATTTTGATCTCTTTATCTAAGATTTCAATAATGTCATCAGCAACAAACCTTTTTAATACCCTCACAACATTATCCCTGGTCATTCCGGATAATTCAGCAATATCTTGTTTACCAATAATTATTTCACAATTTTCTCCTGTGAATACTTCGGAGGAAAGATAAAGCAAAGCATCCGCTAATCGACCATGCATTTGTTTTTGTGCATTGCTTAAAAATCTACTATAAAGGTGGACCGTTTCAAGATTCACCTGCTTCCAGAATAAGTCTCCAAATGCAACATTGGTTCGGATGACTGCTTTAAATCTTTCCAGGTTAATAAAACAGACGGTTACATTTTCTAAGGCTCTAGCTGTATAATGATGTCTGTTATCAATAAACAGACCCGGACCACCCAGAAGTTCCCATCTCTTTGCAATTTTAAACGTCAATTTATTCCCATTAACTCCTTCCAGGTATAGTTTAACCTTCCCCCTTGTAAGAGATAAGATATTATTTGCTGCAGAGCCCTGTTTAAAAATTATATCTCCTGCCTTATATTCCACTTCGTACCTGTCCTGATTAAGATTTTGTAGCTCTTCTTTTGAAAGTAAATGGAAAAGAGGTGACCTGATATCACATTCCACACAGGTTTGACATTTGGGAGAATTGGAATACATGGAGTGAATCAATCAGCTAGGTGTTAAATTTCGAATGTGAATATAGTAAAACTTAATTACATAGCGCAAGCGTTGCAGAACGTAATCGGTTCGGTCTGTATCGCATTTTAGGCGATTTATAAATAAGAAAGCCCGGCAAAACAACGCCTGCCAAAGAAAAATACGATTCTAATTTTTATTTACTTCAAATAAATTTTTTTACCTAAAAATCTAACTCTTTGGATTTTAGCATTAACCATTAGAAACTTAAATATTTACAATATGAAAACAATTTTACCCGATCAAAATTCTTACCATACTTTAAGGGTAAATAAAAATCCCCTTTTGACTCTTCTGATACTGTTGATTCTACTTCCAGTTGGAGCCTTTGGTCAAGGAAAAGGAAAGGGAAAAGGAAAAAAGTATGAACCCATAAATATTACATTGGATTGTGTGGAGTACATAGGTCATGGTAAATACCGAGCCTATTTTGGATACGACAATCCAAATAAAGATGAAATTGTTTTCCCTGAAGAAAACAGTGTTATCATTAAAATAAAAGGCAATGCTTATGGACATCGCCATTTTAAGAAAGGCCGCAATTACAAAGTTTATAATACAGTATTTGATAGAAAAGACAATGTTAAATGGCGTATTCTATTTCCTGGTGATGATCCAAATGATCCACTTTCATGGAAAGAGGTTATCGCTGATATAGATTCATATCTTTGTCAGGAAGAAACAAATATTCTTCCTTATTATGAACCCCCAGAAGGAGGAAAAATTATTAATTCAGTTCTCAGTGCTGAGTTATCTTCCTTAAATAGGGTCTACCTTGAAGTGAATGACCCCACCCAATTCATGTCTGATGACATATTTCAAATTAGTTCAGATGGCACAAAAGTGCTGATTGAAATAGTGGCATTATCCAGTGGTGGGTATTCTAATATGATGATGTCAACCATAATTACCAATAATCTTGTAATCCAAAACCAAAATCCCGCAAGCCTAACCGTAACAGGCTGGTTCCCAATTGAAAATTTAACACAGATTAATTCACTTATTGATTATGTAAGCATTGCACGTCCAGTTTATCCTGCTATAACCAAAAACACAGGAAGAGGGTTTAATGATGGCGATAAAGCCATCAGATCAGATTTTGCCCGCAATGGTTTTGATATTACAGGGGCAGGGGTAAAAGTTGGTGTAATATCTGACAGCTATAATCACCAGGGGGGAGCGGAAGCCGATGTTGCAAATGGTGATCTTCCCGGTCCTGGAAACATAGATGGAAATGTTACTCCTGTTCAAGTCTTACAGGAATACCCGACAAGCTTTGGTTTGCTTTCTGATGAAGGAAGAGCCATGTTGCAAATTGTGCATGATATTGCTCCTGGAGCTGAATTGGCATTTTATTCAGGATTTTTAGATGCGGCTGATTTTGCAAATGGAATTATAGACTTGAAAGATGCAGGCTCTAATGTTATCGTTGATGATATAACTTATATAACTGAACCCTTCTTTAGAGATGGAATTGTTGCTCAAGCAGTCGATGCTGTAAAAGCCCAGGATGTTACGTATATTTCTGCTGCTGGTAACTACAGCGATAAATCATATCAAAGTATGTTTAATCCAAGTTCGTCACCTTCTGGTATAACAGGGGATGCCCATAACTTTGGAGGCGGAGACATATATCAGAATATATCACTCGAAGAAGGCACCTACACTATTGTTCTTCAATGGGAGGACAACACCAATGCTTCACAGTTACTAACAAACAATGATCTAGATATATATCTTTCTAATGAAAATGGAACAACCTTATTCGGATTTAATATTGATAATACTGGTGGTTTGCCTATAGAGGTATTGCCATTTACGGTAGGTGAAGGTGGCTCTACCACAAATATACTTATAACCAGGGCCAGTGGTACAGACAATGTTAATCTTAAATATATTGTATTTCGGGGAAACCTTACTATTAATGAATTTAATACTGGTTCATCCACAATTGTTGGTCAGGCCAATGCCGAAGGAGCAATTGCCGTAGGTGCAGTTTTATATAGCAATACACCGGAATTTGGAGTAGAGATTCCAACCATAGCGTCCTTTTCTTCCATTGGTGGAACTCCTGTAAATGGTACGGTCCGTCAAAAACCAGAAATTACAGCTCCCAATGGAGTGGAAACAACGGTAAATCTAAGTCCTGATACACCAGAATTTGATCCAGATGGGGATGGGATTCGGAATTTCCATGGAACATCAGCGGCTGCCCCTCATGCTGCTGCTGTTGCAGCCTTGTTAATTGAAGCCAGGGCGAAATACTGGGAAGGCGAACAACTTTTACCTGATCAGATAAAAACATTATTGACATCAACCGCAATTAATATGGAAGAAACTGGTTTTGACTACAATACTGGATTTGGCTTTATCCAGGCGGATGCTGCCATTGGATCCTATATTGCACCATCACCAGTATTAATTGAACTTGTTAATAATTCAGGCCTTACTCCCGGTGAGGCTGCATTT
>JASJGS010000044.1:0-75881 GCA_033791445.1 Bacteroidales bacterium
GTCAACTCCCTTGAACAAAACAGCTTTGCCATTTACTAGTAACTGGCTATTCTTTATCTCAACATTTCGAAAACCAATTTTGGTTCCTACAGCTTCAACAAGGAGGTTATTCTCGTCTTTAATGGCAAGCACCAGATTATAGAGATTTGGTGCTTCAGCCGTCCATTTTTTTGGATTGTTAATTAGTTTATTAAATAATACAGCAATACTTTCCTTTGTATTAATATCTACAGGCTTTGTTTCCCGGTAAATTACATTTTCGGAATCAACATCAAGTAGCTGTAATTCAAGAGAATATTCTTTGGCCTTTAATTTTTTGAAATAATTTTTAACATCTACCTCCAGCATTAAATTTCCGTCAGTAAAATTCTCGTCCAGGTCAGCGTGTGCAAAAAAATCACGAATATGAATTTTAGGCGTCGAAAAAAGGAAAACATCGCGTTCAATTCCGCTAATTCTCCAGAAATCCTGACATTCAAGATAAGAGCCATCGGACCATCGGAATATCTGGACAGCCAGGGTATTTGTGCCACTGGAATTGATGTATGGTGTGATATCCCATTCTGCAGGTGTTTTTGATCCTTGACTATAACCTACTTTTTTACCATTTACCCAGATATACATGGCTGACTTGACTGCTCCAAAATGAATAAATACCTGCCTGTTTTTCCAATCTTCGGGAATAGCAAAGTTTCTGCGGTAAGAACCAACAGGATTGTAATTATGAGGCACGTGTGGTGGATTGGGGTCCTGCATTTCGGTAATCTGATTTCTTCCATCCGCAAATTCATAAGGGATATTCACATAAATAGGAATCCCATATCCTTCCAGTTCCCAGTTCGAAGGAACAGGAATATCGTCCCAATCTGCAACATTATATTTTGGTTTAAAAAAATCTTCAGGTCTGTCGGCAGGGTTCTTTACCCAATTAAACTTCCAGGTTCCATTTAATGATTTGTAAAAAGGGGAATTCTCCTTTTTATTACTGAGGAGGTTTGCGATATTGTCAAATGGCATCAAGCTTGCATGGGGCTCTTCCTTATTCTGGTTAAACATTTTTGGATTTTCTAAATCAGCAGGAAACTCTTGTTGAGCAATAATTGTATTTGATATTACCAGGGCAAAAAATGTGAAGGATAACCAGAGTCTTGATTTCATTTTTACTAAATTTTTAGTGAAAAAATATAAGGCAATAAAGATAAATAATATGGGTAGTTATTGGGATTATTTTGAGTCTTTTCTTTTTTGTGTAGGAGTTAAATATTCCTCCCAGTAATTAAGTATATCTTCATCAGATGAATTTTCTGTTAGCCCTTTTCTCTCCATTTGGATTTTATAGCGATCTGTCATAAGATTCCGGGCATATTCAATTTCTTCAGTTGATTCCGGATAGACTCCTTTATCATATTCCAGAAGACAGTAATCCATCACTTCCCTCAAACTTATAAGAGTTTTTTCATATTTTTCAACCAGGGCCAGATTGTTGATTTCATAGGAATCCTTCTGGATGTCATACAACTCTTCTGCTGGTCTGGTGTTTCCCATGAATATCTCCTGTATTGGTGTCAGATTGCCATCCTTTTCCAATAGCTGCATTAATGTTAAAACAGGATATGCTTGCTTCTTATAGGCATTGAATTGGGTATAGGGTCTTTCAGGATAGAAGTTGCGGATATATTTAAATTTTTTAGTACGAATAGCTCTTATTCGGTCTACAGTTTCATCTCTTCGATCGCGCATTGAAAAGATATAATCTCTTTTTATGCTTTCAGGTTTCAAAAAATTAATCCCCTGCAAATGGTCTGGAATATTAATCCCCGCCAGAAAAAGAGAGCTGGGCGCAAGATCGATGTTGCTAATTAGATCATCGGATATACCATGCTTCATATATTTTTCTGGCCACCGAATAATCAGGGGACTATGGATCCCTCCATCGTACATAAATTGTTTTGCCCGTACCATTGGGCGGCCCTGATCCCCAAAAAAGAATACAATAGTATTGTCCAGTAGATTTTCATCTTTCAGTCTTTGTAATACTTTTCCAACCTCCCTGTCCAGTACCTGTATTGTTTCCAGATATAGGGCCCAGTCTTGTCTGGCTATCCAATGATCAGGGTAATAGGGGGGGAGGCTAATCATTTCCTCCTGAACCGGAAAGATAGTGTCTCTTAGAAAGGGCCTGTGCGGGTAAAAAATCTGGATTTGTGCAAAGAATGCTTGTCCATCTTTTCGCTGAGACCAATCGGTACCATCATATATACTGTCAGCTATAAAATTATAATCTGTCTTTCCTGGTTCTTCAATATTTCTAAAATTCCCATTACTTGTGAAATAACCAGCTTCCTTAAAAAACTTTGTGATGGGTGTAATTCCATGTGGTAAGGATTTTTTGAAGCGGGTTCTATGTTGGTGGGCATCAATGCTAACCGGATACATCCCGGTAATTAATGCAGATCGACTTGGAGAGCAAACAGCTGTTACAGTATAAAAGTTCGTATATCTGATGCCATTTGCAGCCAGATTGTCAAGATTCGGGGTATACACAACTGGATCTCCGTAGCATCCCAGGTCAGTACCCAGATCGTCCGCTACAATCCAAAGAATATTAGGTCTGTTATCTTGTTTGTTATTTTCTGAGTTGCAGGAACTTCCCAGGATTCCAATAGTAAGTGAGAAGATTGCCCATTTGAAAATACTTTTAATTAACACCATTTTCGGAATCGATTATTATTAATTCTGTAATTATAAGAATTATTAAATGGCTATGACATGATAAAAATTAGCAGGCGTCTGAATCATTCTTCGGGCTTTATTATCAATGGGATGTGAACATTGTAGGTTCCTGTATCAAGTAATTTTGAAAGCGATTCAATAGAACAGGCAGCGTAAAGAACAGAAGGATTTCCACCATCTTCCAGCAGTAGTTGAGGCCTTTCTAAATGGGCTACTTTTATAATGGAGTTATTTTTCAGGAGGACTTGTTTCTTCATAAAGAATGGATTCTCAGTAGGCTCCCATTTAAAACCATCAGGCGAGCTAAGTACTGCAAGACCAGGTTCATCCCCAGTAATTATCCCAGAAAAATCTTTAACAATTGCATAAAAACGATCCTGAATAGAATAATACCATACATAAGGATCTTCAGCACTGGCAATTTTACCATCTGGCATTCTGATATCGAAAATTATTTCGTCTTTTGCCTTGAAGGGTCCAGTTGGAGAATCAGATAAAGCTACTCCATGAATACCTCTCCAGTTTGGATCATAAAAATTACCTTTAAAATATAGTAGGTACTTTTTATCAGCAGGACGGAAAACTACAGAGGGGTTTACTACTATAATGTTATCAGGCAAAGCTACAGTTCCCTCTGCGGAAGGATTCACAATATTGTCTTTTTTTACCCTGGTCCTGGGTGCGAGTATGGGTTTATCAGGTCGAATAAAATTTCCGGCTAGCAGATCTTCGAAATTTTCAAACTCAACTACTCCTATAGTTTGAGACTGTTGTACCCGATTTCTTTTGTTGAGGGATTCACCTGGAGATCCAGGTGCCTGTTTGCCTGGATCATAGGAACCGATATAATACAGATAATACTTGTTGTTAAACTTTTTTATATGCGGATTATGTACCATTTGGGCATCCCAGGCAGTTGTATCCCCGTCAAATCTTCTTCCTTTTAAGATGATCTTCTTAAACTGAAAATCGCGGTCGGGATAATTCGAAACAGCATATCCAATCGTTGAATTTAGAACCCAGCTATCACCAAATTTTAGACTATCAGGCCCGGAATCCCAGGTGGAAAAAAACATATGAAACATACCTTTTTCCCCTTTTACAACGCTCGCCCCCCAAACCAATTTGTTCTCGTCAAGCAATACTCCTGGACCTTTAAGAACCCGAATATCTCCCATTTTCACCTCAGTGGCATCCAGGGGAACTGGTACATAAGTCCATAAACTATCTGTCTTTTTTTTTGAGTTGCAAGCCAATGCCAGCAAGCTAAAGAGGATAGAAATTAATGTTTTCATATTTTTCCCAATTTACTGGATCAATGCACTAAAGTAATATCAAAATTCAATAAGAAGGACATCAGATCCTTTTTTCTCCTGAGAATTAAGGTTTGTGAAGACTTTGAAATTGTCTTCGTCACCAATTTCAATTCGATATCTTCCAGGTTCATACACTGGCGGCGAAAATGTGTTTCCTTGAATGCGAAGAGCGTATACCAATTCATCCTTTTCCTCATTATAGATTTTAATAACAGGATCCGTCATTCCGGTAACTTCTATATCTGGAAGCCAGGCATTGGGTGAGGGATTATAATTATCTTTTTGATTTATGGTAATTGGCCAACCTGTATATTGCGAAGCATCCGGATCAGACGGGTCAATGAATCTTGGCCAGCACTCTAAAGTAATATCTCTGGAACTCTTATTGAATCTTATAATACCATAGCCTGTAGCCCTATCATATAAATTCGAAGGCTTTATACCAGTATATACCGGGTTAGAAACTGCCTCTACAGTTATCTTGTTTCCAAAACCATCTAAAAAGTCACCTGTATATTTTGGTGATCCTTCCTTCCAGTTTGCACCTGGAGTGGAAGGATACCATCTTCTTGGCCACACATTAGAGACTGCAGGGACACAAAAAGCAAACCCGGCATCTTTCCAATCGTCAACACCATATTGGATTGTACTCCCCAGGTGTTGGTCACCAGCGAGATGTAAGGCAAAGGCTTTTCTCATTGCTTTTATGGCCAAATCTCTTTTAGATTGTGGCCATCCGTTTGAGTCAAAGTCGTTTACTGGTCGGTCATCAGGAGCATACTCACCTTCGTTAAGGATCCTAAGTTTTGGAACTACTTTATCGTGATATTCTGACTTTGGAAGAGTAGCAACATTGGCAAAGATTGTTTGAGAAAGAACAACTTTCATCCAGGTTTGATTGGACCAGTCTCCAGCCCATGATTCAAGAAAATTCAGCTGTCTTTTCCCCAATAATACTGCCTCTGGAATATCCCCATATTTCGCAGCATCCCATTTTTTGTTTTGTGGCCAACCATTGTTTATTTCTGCTTCAGGCAGCATCTTTTTGGGAGCTGACTTAAATTTTCGGTCCTCTATTACTGCAAAGCTAATCCCGCCGTAATTCATTTCTGTGAAATAAACGCCAATTCCCTGTTCAATTGGTTTAGGATCATAAGGATCGGGTAAATGGCTTGTTTGAGTTCTTTCAACCATTTTTACCCATTCAGCAGGCATTTTGTAACCTCCTGCATCCTGAGCATTATTTCCTGTTAAACCAGGGGGAGTTGCTATACCTCCTGCTCCCCAGATATTTCCATGGTATACGTCATGATCATCCGGGATGCTAATGGAGGGAAGGTTACGCAATAAATTTCCGTATTCCCAGCCATAGAGATACCATTTTCTCAAATAATCCAATGATGCTTTTTCGATGGGGGCTCTCTGTACGCCAAAGCCAGCAACACCTTCATAGATTTGGTCTCCTGAGAAGAATAGTAGGTCAGGATCATGATGCTTAATCGCTTCGGTAAGGTCGTTATTGGGAAATCCAAGATCATTATTACCGGTAAAACCAGCTACAACAATCTCATTTTTATCGAGTGGTTCCTTCCGAATAGTACCATCGTACATGTAGCTCATTGATTCAGCATTACCTTGCATAAGATCATACATAAGCCTGTAATTAATATCCCTGGAATTGTCCCAGTTCTCAATCCTGAAGTTAGCTGTCCTTGACATCGGGTCAATGGTAGCAGAACTTATTTTTTTCCAATCTCCATCAATCATTATTTCCAGGCTAACATCTTTTGAATCATTTGCTCCTACCGGAGGCATTTGGGCTGTCATTTTTAAGGTGCCCCGGCTCAGAGTATACTGTGCAAAAAGAACTGGTCCAAATGCACGGAGAGGGTAGTTTTTTAGTTTTGTACCAGAGACTTTCCATTCGTCGAACCAGCAACTGGGGATATTATTGTTTCTTCGGTATTCACCAAAATGACTGACAAGGGCAATACTTCCGAAGAGGTTCTGCTGAGGAACATCAAGTTCTTCAATTTCAACCAGGACTTCATTCGTTTCAGGATTTATTGCTGACAGTGTAAGCTTATATTTACCATCCACATTGTTTGCAGTAACCTTTAGCGATATCTCATTTTTAAGAAAAGGGATTAGGGCTTTTGCATTTCCATTTTGTTTTATGGAGGGTTCTCCAATAAAGAGGTCACCTTCTGCAGTGATGCCTAAGTTTAGACCTTTTCCATAGATAGCATCATCCCGGTAGTCATTAAATTGCCCCCTTGCACCAATTCGAAAGCCAATCCAGTGTTTGTCATTGTTGGTAAGAGAATCTGCTAACAATCCAGTTTTTACCTGAATCATGAATTCGCCTTGATCCTCTTCCAGTCTCCAGGTCAGAAGATTTAAATTTCGATTTGATTCGGAAGTGACACATTCTAGCCTTCCATTATTTAGTTGCCAATCTTGAAGTCTGTTTGCCCAATATTCAGGACCAACCCAAACTCTCTGGATACCATCTGGCCATTGGCTATCAAAGCTTTTCAAACTTTCCTTTTCATTTGTACAGGAACTAAAAGTTGTATAAACTAGTAACAAGAGCCAAAACTGAAAACTTCTTCTATTCATTGCTTGTGAGGTTAAGTAATTGATTATTAAATTCCAGGTATTTTATTGTATCAAATTCGGGATTGATTTTATTAGGGATAGGGGCCAGGATCTCTTTTCTCCATTCATCAAGAATTATTAATAATTCTTCTTTCATTTCAGGATATATTTCTGACAGATCCTTGGTTTCTCCTATATCATTCTTAAGGTTATACAGCTCAGCTTTGCCATCCTCGTAAAACTCAATTAATTTCCAATCGCCCAGCCTAACTGCCGATGCTGGTGTTGTACGCCATATTGTTTTCATCCCTTTGTTTCGTTCAAGGTAGGCTGGAAAATGCCAGAAAAGGGGTCTTTCAACTATATCTTTTCCTCTAAGGAGGGGACGTTTTAAACTAACTCCATCCAAAACAACATTATCAGTGATTTTTACTCGTGCCAGCTGCAAGATGGTTGGGAAAAGGTCAGTTCCAGCTACCGGGATATCACAAATGGTAGCTTCTCTTATTTTTCCTGGCCAGGAAATAATAAAGGGTACACGAATTCCCCCTTCATAAAGCATACCTTTAGAACCTCGCAAAGGTTCCATCCCTGTCACCACACCATGACCACCGTTGTCTGACATAAAAATGACTATTGAATTTTCTCTAAGGTCTAATTCATCTAGTTTATCTAAAATCCTGCCTATGCTTTCATCCAGACTTTTTACCATGGAGGCATACTTCGGATTTTTCTGCTTACCACTTGGCACTTTTGTGTTGAATAACTCTGTAATACTGTCTTTGGCCTGGATTGGAGTATGGACTGCATAATGAGGAAGGTATAAGAAAAATGGATTGTCCTTATTCCTGTTAAGGAAGTCAAGCGCTTCTTCTGTGAGACGATCCGTTAGATATTCCCCATTTGGCCCATCTGACAGATAGGGGTTTTTATAGGGACTGAAGTAGCTTTTAGGATGGCCTAGCTGGTATCCACCTATATTTTCATCAAATCCCTGGGTTTGTGGTAAACCAATAGAATCATTTCCAAGATGCCATTTCCCTATTGAGATAGATGTATATCCATTTTTCCCCAAAACTTCTGCAATGGTAATAAAACTGGTATCTAGTATGGTTTTGTTTTCAATTGGGATGATTTTCCTGAATTCAGATTTACCTCTGGCAGAGGAGTTTACCGTGTATATTCCATGACGTGGAGTGTACATGCCTGTTAGTAGGCAAGCACGGGAGGGAGCACAGTTTGGAGCATTGGCATAAGCATTAGTAAATGTCATGCCACTAGCCGCCAAAGCATCTATCGACGGGGTTTCATAATAATCACTCCCCATAAAACCTGCATCTTTCCAACCCTGGTCATCTGATAAAATAAGAATAATATTGGGTTTTCTTTTGGACCAGGAAGTGCATGCTTCATTTAACAAGCCTAAAAGGATTGCCAGTGAGATTATAAACAGAAATCTGGGCTTCATGAATTTATTTATTGGCGTGAAATTAGCAAAAAGCTAAAAGTATCACAACATGCCAGAAGCTTGATTATAAAATTCCTCAAGTTCCGGGAATTTGAAAAGATCAGATGGTACATGAGAATCTTTCATCTCATCTAGAAGCCTGGTTACGATTTCTGGATATTTGCTGGAAAGGTCATTTTGTTCAGCAATATCTTCCTTGATATTATAAAGTTGAATGCTAATTTGTTTGTTTTTTGAAATGAGGTTTTGTACCAATAATTTCCAATCTCCATCGGTAATGGCAGCCTGCCCTCCATACGCTGGAAACTCCCAGTAGAGTGTTTCATGTTTCTCCTGATTATCCTCTCCAAGCAGCGTTGGGAGAAAACTTATACCGTCAGTATTATCAGGTATTTCACTGCCTGATAGTTCACAGATTGTTGGTAAAACATCCCAAAAAGCAGAAGGCAAGTCGGTCACCGTACCCGGCATAATTTTTCCTGGCCAGGAGACCACCATAGGCTCCCTAATTCCTCCTTCCAAAAGTGAACCTTTTCGGCCACTTAAAGGCCCGGAACTGTTAAAGAAATCAGAATCAGCCCCACCCAATCGTCCATAGGTGGGTCCATTATCACTGGTGAAAATTATTATAGTATTCTTATTAAGCCCAAGTTTTTTAATTCTTTTCATCACCTGGCCAATTCCATCATCCATCTGGCTGATCATTCCTGCATATCCAGCATGAGGTGAAGGATGTTGAATATAGCCTTTGTGTTCATATTCTGATTCTGGAATAGAATCTTTATACTTTTCAAGGAAAACTTCATTGGTTTGGATGGCCAGATGAGGAATAATAAATGGAAGGAATAGGAAAAATGGGGAGTTTTTATTTTGGTCGATAAATTGAAGAGCCTCTTTTGTAAATAAATCTTGCGAATGTTGGGCTCCATATAGTGTTCGGTCGTTGCCTTCCAAAGTTTCCATTTTATCATTTCTCCACAAAAAATTTGGATAATGATTGTGGGCATGTACCTGGCATTTATACCCATAAAAGAGATCAAAACCCTGATTATTCGGATCTCCTGAAGTTCCCTGGCTACCCAGTCCCCATTTGCCAATGCAGGCTGTTGTATAACCCTGGTTTTTTAACAGTTCACCAAGGGTTATTTCAGAACCGGGTATTGGATTCTGACCTGGAAAGACCGTTAGTGTGTTTTTTTCTTTGGGTTGTCCATTGTTTCGAATATAGGAATGCCCTGTATGTTTACCTGTCATTAGAACACACCTGGAAGGCGCGCATACTGCGGAACCGGCATAAAATCTAGTAAACTTCATCCCATTTTCTGCAAGCTTATCAATATTTGGAGTGTTAATGATCTCCTGTCCATAGCATCCGACTTCACCATATCCCATATCATCGGCCATAATAAGAATGATATTGGGTTTGTTTTCAACCTGCGAAACCTTTGAGTCCTTGTTCTTGCACCCTGGTATACAAAGTATTAGAATTAGGCTAGTCTTAATTAATATATTTTTATCAAGCATTATTTCAGAATATTATCAAGGGACGATTCAATTCTCGAATTTACAATTTGCATTTATTAAATAAATGATTTTTTGAGTTTTTTTCAAGTAAAGATGGATTATATGGATAGTCTTTCAAGCAATTACCCGGTGGGCCATCAATAAAATCTATACTTTCAATCCACAGCTTAAATGTTGGTTTAATACTGTACTGATCAATTTTTTTTTGATATTTGCTGATACATGAATCAGAAGTTCAGTGATAATAGGTCAGGAAACAGATGGATTATAATCTTTTGTCTTGTTTTTGCCGGAGAGATAATCTTCAGTTTGCCCTTTCATGTGGCAAGGTTTTTTCGACCTACCTTATTAGATGTTTTTGGCCTTTCCAATACTGAATTGGGTGATGTTCTAGCCGTCTATGGTATTGCCGCTATGATATCCTACTTTCCAGGTGGTCCACTTGCAGATCGGTTTTCTGCCCGTAAATTATTATCAATATCTCTCGCAGGTACAGCATTGGGAGGAGTTTATTTTGCTCAAATTCCTGGTATACTTGGACTTTCTTTTCTTTTTGGATTTTGGGGTGTGACTACCATATTGTTTTTCTGGGCAGCACTGATTAAGGCTACACAGGCCTGGGGTGGAAAACTGGCACAGGGTAGGGCATTTGGTATTCTGGATGGGGGAAGGGGCCTTATTGCTGCTGGTGCTGCATCTATTGGTGTGATTCTTTTGGGCCGGTTTCTTCCTGACAGTTCGGAAAGTTTTACCATTGGCCAGAGAACGGAGGCACTGAAAGTTATTATCTATTTTTATACCTTCTTAACTTTTATTGCAGCTTTGCTGGTCTGGTTTTTTATTCCGGATTCTAAAGAAAATGCAAGCACAAATAAAAATATACTTGGTATCAAGAAGGTACTTGGAAATCGCCTTGTTTGGTTACAGGCACTTGTAGTGGTTTGTTCTTATTGTGGATACAAGGGAATCGATTATTATTCGCTGTATGCAACTGATGTTCTGAATCTGAATGAAGTAAGTGCTGCAAGATTCGTAGCCAATGCCAGTTATATCAGGGTTTTTGCAGCTATCTGTGCCGGATTATTAGTTGATCGCTTCTCAGCAACGAAGGTAATTCGTATTACATTCATGCTTCTCATAATGAGTTATGTCGCACTTGCATTGTTGTCGCCGACAAGCCATGCAATAAATATCATTTATGGAAATTTAATCCTGACTTTTGCTGCTGTTTATGCATTAAGAGGAGTATATTTTGCCTTATTGGATGAGACAAAAGTTGAAAGACTCATTACCGGTACAGCGGTGGGCTTTATTTCTCTTATTGGTTATACACCCGATGTGTTTTTTAATTCAATTGCCGGACGAATATTGGATGCATCTCCCGGACCTGTTGGTTTTCAGCACTTTTTTATGCTTCTTGCCGGATTCTCAGTTCTTGGGTTAATCGCAACTCTAATTATGATCTACACGAATAAACTTAAGATAATTAATCCTGAGTTTTAGATACCATTTTCTGAGAATTTATTTAGTAACTTTTTCCCCTCATTGACCCATTGAGCGGCTGTTTTTTCGTTTAAACTTTCAGTAGTTATCTTTCGTAGGAAAGTATCTATTTCTTCAAGTGCCTTAATGCTTTCAGGAGTGCGACTCTTAAAGCTTTCCTCCTGCAGTATCCTGATTTTCTCAAAATCCTGAATTCCCTCCACCAACCTTTCAAAACGGATGGAACTTCTCGGTCCCGGGTATACAAAATAGGTGTCTCCGGCTGGCCAGGTTCGGAAGCGAGTATCTAATAGAGGATCTTCGACCCAGGAGTTGTAGGCCCAGCGCAAAAAACCATCAAAACCCATGGCTGCTGCAAACCACGACTCATAGGTTGATTCTGCAGGAGGTGAGAAACTGAAATTATTGGGTTCTGGTATTCCACAGGCTACATAGTAGGTAGTAATTGCTCCGTTTTTCCTTCTTTCATCAGCTACTTCTTTTGAGCTTTCAAAAACATGACCCCAATTGTAGCTAAAGTCATGTATTTCCTGATTTATTTCTTTGTAATAATTCCCGGCCATCGTAATTTTAAATTCTGGAGTAGTTTCTTCCATAAATGAAAACAATGATTTCATTTCTTTTAATCCCCTTTCGTCCAGGGCAATAGTGGTTTTGTCCAACCAATTCATTTCCTCGAGGTGTGCCCTGAAGTCATATAAAAACGGTTTCCAGAAATCTTCAAACTCCTCAGATCCGGGAATTAATACACGGTTTACATATTTGCTTGAATCTTCATCGAAATAACGAACCTGGTTGCCCCATGGTACCATGGAATAGCAATTTATCTGTTTTGATATACCACAATCCATTGCAAATTGGACGTACTGATCAAAAATGGAATAATCGTAATCCCATTTTCCTGATGAATTGTATATCCAACCAATCATGGATTCAAATGGATCGTATGTTTGGCCTCCCCAGGGGGCTGGAATAATTGATGTTGTAATACACTTTTGACCAGCCTCAGCCAACATGCTTAGAAGAGGTTTTAAAAGATCCCAGTGTTGCTGTGACCAGAGAGGAACTTTATGAAACCTGGCTACTGCAAATGGATTTTGCCAAAGATCAAGATGAAATGACCAGGCGGAAGGAGGAGGCAGGATCTTATCCTGCACTCTTATTGAAATATCCAATGTTTTTTCGGCAACAGAATTATATTGCAGTTTAATACTCCCCTGATAAACTCCTGGAGTTTGGTCAGCAGGGATTTTAAATGTTACCCACATGGGCCGTGTAGCTTGAGCCGGAAGATTCAAACTGTTAACCGGTTCAAGCATATCACCCACGAGGTGAGCCTGTATAGTATCGGAGTCTCTGTAGCCACAACCAGTAAGGAATTCATCTGTAAGTACATAACGAACCGCACGTATCTCAACGGATTCTGAGCTCAATATATTACCCTCCTTATCCTTCAGTTCACTGGCCTCCCAGTGTATATCCTTAACATCAGCGTTTGCCCACAATAGGAATTGAGAATGTATTTTTTCACCTCTCCAGCCAACTCCTTCCCAGCTATTTGTATAGTTGATATCTGGTGGTAAATCTCTATTATACCGTTCATCTACTGATCCAAAACTGATTTGTAACCCAGGTTCTACATTATTCCACAATGCAGTTTCTACAACTTCAGGATTATCAGGTTCAGCAAAACCTACATTCAGCTTTTCAGGATCCTTACATGCACTTAAAAGCAGAATAGAAAGGATAATAACTAAGAGGGTTTTCATTTTGAAAATGCTTTATTGTTTGATTTTTGTAACTCTAAAAGACCAGGCATATTGACATGGTGGTGTCTTCTGTATTCCGGAAGGAATACTTATCGAAAATCCCTCCTCACTATTCTTCCATTTTAGTGGCTTGGCATAGCCAAGAAGATAGATTTTAGCTCCTTTCTCCAGTTCAAAGGATGCAATGGATACTTTTTCAGGAAGCGAAAGTTCATCTTCCCCAGCCAAATAGATCATATTGATGCTTTTATCAGGATTTGCAGTAAAGCAAATATTTCCTTCCTTGTATGGGGCTATTGCTCTTGTTTTATAAATTGCTTCCCCATTTATTTTCATCCATTTACCAATATCCTTCATACGGCTAATTGCATCAGGAGGTAGGGTTCCTTCTGGGCTGGGGCCAACATTCAGTAAATAATTACCTCCTTTGGCGACTATATCTACCAGATTATGTACAATGGTCCGTGTCGATTTATATGTGTCATTTGGAACATATGACCATGAACCTCCCATAGTCATGCATGTTTCCCAGGGGTAATCAAGGGCTTTTTCCGGGATATGCTGTTCAGGCGTGGTATAATTCTCATATTTCCCCTTAACCGTTCTATCCACGATTATTAAGTTGGGTTGATGGGAACGGGCCATAGTAGCAATCTTTGACATCTCAATATCCTGGTTATAAGGTGGTTTTATAGGTTTGTCAGAATCCAGTTCGGGTCTTGGGCGAACCCAGCCACCATCGAGCCAAAGTATATCTACTTTGCCATACCCGGTCATGAGTTCCTCAATTTGCCCATAGGTAAAATCTTTAAATTTCTGCCAGCGATCCGGGTATTTTACAGGATTATAATTCACATGCCTGTCAGGAGTTGCAAAATAAGGCCACCAGTAATTTTCACTGTGCCAGTCAGGCTTCGAAAAATAAGCACCTGTTTTAAATCCTTCCTTTCTAAATGCATCGAAAATTTCTTTCGTGATATTCGCTTTTGGATTGCTATGGAAGGCACAACCAGGATCGGTAATACTATAGTCGGTTTGTTTCGTGTCAAACATGCTGAATCCATCGTGATGCTTTGTGGTAAATACGACGTATTTCATTCCGGCTTCCTTTGCTATTTCTGCCCAGCTTTCAGGGTTAAATTCTACCGGATTAAAAGTTTCCTTGAGCTTTTCATAAGCTTGTACATATTCCACATAATTGTCCATTTTCCTTTGGCACCAGGGGACATCTTCTGAGCATAATGACCAGGATTCTACTACTCCCCATTGTGAATATGGCCCCCAGTGCATCATAAACCCAAATTTTAAATCCTGCCATTCCTCAAGATTTTCTAAAACCAGGGGATCTGTTTCTTTTTCTTCACTACCAGGAGATTGAGCAAACGGAAATGATAGGCAAGTAAGAAGTAATACGGCTAACAAAAAGAGTCTTTTTTGTTTGATTGGTTTTGCTTTCATTTTAATCGAATTATTGGGTTATTTCTCTTCAAGCCATTTTGACTGGAATCGCGGAAAAGGAATTTTTTTTACAACGATTTTAGGAAAATCAAAAAAAATAATGAAACTGAAATTTTCGTCTAACTGATGGTAAATCATTCAAAAATACTATCAAAGATTTAGGGTGAGGCAATATTCAAATAAAGAAGCCCTATTTAAAATCATTAAAAATAAATATAGAGCATTTTCAAGGTATAACTTTTACAACAAAATCCCGTAACATACTTCCAGAAGAGAGTATTATTAAGTGCCTCAATTTAAATATTTCTTAGTAGGTCTTTATTGTGTTGATTGTCAGGTTTTTGTGTTTTTATTTCTCACAGCCAGATTAAAATTCAAACAAAGATCAGGTATTCAATTTTATAAATGATTATTAAAACTCAAGGGTAAATGCAGAAAAAGGCAATAATTCCATATGTTGGTCTTGCAATTATTATACTTTGGTTCGTTCAAGCCTTTTTCGATAGTATTTTTTCAACTGGCACAAGTTTTATTGAATCACTCTTAACTGATATTCCCCCTTCAGAGCTGGCATTTCGACTGTTCCTGATAGCATTTGTAATTGGAGTAAGTGTTTTTTTCTATCTCCGATTTCTGCGGTCAACCCAGAATATTGAAAGCATTGATATTGAAATTCCGGAGGGTATTAAGAAACTGGCAGAACGTGACCCACAGTTTCTTTTGAACTTCCTGCACAAAATCAGGACCCAGCTCAATAATGTGTTGGGCTTTGCTGATCTGATCAGAGATGAGGAGATTAGTAAATCTGATTCAGATCGGTATTTTGGTTATATAGAAACCAGCAAACAATCTACACATTCTGCCATTGACGAGTTGATTGGAACCCTGAAAGTAGGCGATGCGAAAACATTGAAGACCAATGAGGACTACCTGGAAATAATTAACTGGCAGGATAAAAAAATCTTAATTGCTGAAGATGTTGAAATGAACTTTATTCTGTTGAAAGCCGTTCTTGATAAAACAGGAGCTGAAGTTTTGTGGGCAAAAGATGGAAATGAAGTGTTAAAGATTTTTAGAAAGAACCGTGATGTGAACCTCATTTTGATGGACATATTGATGCCTGAGATGGATGGATTTGAAGCGACTAAATCCATTCGTAAATTTGATACAGAAGTGCCCATTATCGCCCAGACGGCCTATAATTTTGACTGGACAGCCATACAAAAAGAAGGACTTGGCTTCGACGATTTTATCTCCAAGCCTATCGGTCATTATGATTTGATTTTAAAAACTTATCGCTATCTCGATAGGTAGAATCCTTATCCCATCAAATTCTCTCTTGTAGTAATTTCAACTGGATTTAAAATTTCATTTTTTAACCTGAGCAGGATGTTTAACTATTCCTGTGTAGAAAGGAATACAGTCTGATTCTTTGTGACTTTTGACCAAATTAGTGATGGGAGCCAGCAACTTTGAAATTACATGTACATCGTCAAGCTTTGGATCTTTTATAGAACCTTTTATGTTTTGGCTAAGAATACTGCAGCCTTTTTGATTTAACAGAGCAAGAGTGATATCAAGACTATCAAGCCCCAGGTTGATCCACCCTGATGCCGCAATTCGATTTTCGGGAGTCGTAAAAGCTATATCTTGCATTCTAAGGTTGCCCTTTTGTATATTCCAATCGGTGTATAATTCTAGAATATTCGATGATTCTTCAGGATTTGAAACCAAAAGACTGGTAAAGTCAAATCCTTTTGTAACAGCAAGTCCAACAGGGCCAGCAAAAATAACAGCCCCTATGTCTACAAGTGTGAAATGTTGGGTCCGTTCAAATTTTTTTGTAATTTCATCGATATCAATTCCCTCCAAATTTAGGTTTGAACCTTTTAATTGAGCTTCTCCATTTAAAGTTGGCGCAATACTTAACCAATCACTCCCTTTAAAATCAAGAGACAAGTCAAAATCCACTAATCCCTTTAGAGCTTGTTTTTCCTTGAAACTTTCAAGAAACTTCTCCACCTGAAACTGCTTTACAGTGTATTTTATGGAGTAGGACGGAGGTTCGTTGAAAGGACTCAGAACCAACTTACCTGTACCTTCCTTGCCAAACAAGCTAACTTTTTCAGGAGTAATGGTATACGTACCATCTATTGCTTCAATTCCAAAATATACACTGTCAGCCTTAAAATGAGATGTTTTTATTTTTCTGGCGGATAAATCAAATGAAGCAGTAAGCTTGGAAAGTGGGTTCGCATTGTGCTTATAATCTATATCACGGCCATAAAATTGAATTGAATCAATAATAATTGTATCTGAACTACTTGAATAGGATAATTTACTGGTTTTGAATTCAAGTCTATTTAAGATGGATTTAGTCTTTTTTATAAAGAACAACTTGCATGCCATTCCTCCGGTAAGCATAGCATTAAGTGCCTTTGGAATAGTATCTGTTTTATAATAGTAAAACAATTTACCCGGATTTAATTCTTGAGCATGAAGTTGTATCTCCAGTTTTAAAGCTTTGTCAGGTGGGGAAAATATATCCAAAGATGTATTCAAATAACTACCGGCAACCTGGATAGCAAAGTCATTAAAATCAAGGTGTAAAAGGCTATCTATTTCTCCCAAAATAAAAATTCCCTGGTTTATTTTAATGGGAGGAAAAAGGTTTTCAATATCAGCATTCAAATGTTTAATGTTGAATTTAATCTCTGGGACTTTTTTAAAATTCTTAAGCTTATAAAGTGTGGTAGATATATCCACATCCATATTTATTTCATTTATTTTATGAGGAAAGCTTTCACCAATTTTTGGATCAAAGGATAGAAATTCTGGCAAGTCAAAGCTTGATGAGCTTATAATAAGATCTGCAGAAATGTTTTTCCCCTCATCTTTTATAAATTGGGAAATATTAAATACGGACCCATCAATTTGAAGATCAGTATTACCTGTTTTAATTTGTAAATTAAAAAGGTCCAGCGTATACAGGTTTCCTCTCAGGTTCCCATTTAAGAGGCTTACGTGATAATCAGTAATATTAAATGAAATACTATCCAATAAAACTGAAATGTTATTCCTACTGTCTCGTATCCAACCCGAATCAGCTATAAAATGGCCGGTAAACTGATCTTTGATTTGAACAGTTCCAGACAAATCCGAAAGCTGATTGATTTTGAATATAGCATCAAAACCTTTTAAGTCTGTTTTTAGGTCTATAGTATAATCCAAATGTGGAGAATTGAAATCTTCGAGGTAGAATAACCCATTAATATGTCCCTTGGGAAGTTGTGCTGAAATGGTATCGATTTTGAGATAGGCTTGGGATAAATCAGCCTTCTTCCCAGAATTAAAATGCCCGTTAATACTCAGGTTCTGAATGGTTTTATTTGATTCCGGGATTTTTACATTTAGATTATTTACGCCAAATTTACAATTGACTTCAGGAATCTCAGGATACAAAAAGCCAATGATACTGGCAGTAAAATATACGTCTCCACTTTTGATGTTCTTGATTCCTGGCTTGGTTAAAAATAATTTCAGGAAGCTTATATCCTCATCAGACCCATCTAGTTCAAGATCTAATTTTATTTTTTCATTTAATTGTGCAATACCCTTTAAGTTCATTTTTGCTTCTTGAACAATCATTTCACTCGGATCTATAGAAAGGGTTTTTCTCTCCCTGTCATAATGAATGGAGGACTTTAAACCCAGACTTATATTTTGAATATTTTTTTGATCAGATAGCTGCAAATCTGAAATATCCATTTGCAAACGGCAGGTAGTTTTGATAATTTCAGGCATGTATTCAAAGGATGCTTTTAGCACGTCAATTTTGGCAACTGCACTTTTTCTAGAGAGCTTGCTATGGTAATTCAATGCAACATTTTTGAAATAAACCTGATTGATTGAAAGATCCATTTCAGACTTGGAGAATTTATTCGAATTATTGGATTCAGAAGCTTTTGGCTGTTTATGAATAATATGATCGGTTTCTGAAGGAGAAAATGCTTTAATGAAATTGTAGCTACTATCAACATCATTGATTAAATTAAACTCTCCACCTTCAATTGTAATCCTTGAAACATCAATGTGACCCTTGAGAAGTTCAAGAATGTTAATCCCTGCATGCAATGCCTCAATATTTGCAATAGGCTTTTCAAGGGAATCAATAAATGCCTTTTTTTCTAGTATTTTAATATTGGTAAGAGTGACTGAAACGCTTGGTAATTGTACGAATGGGGATAGGTGAATATCATTGAAAGTGATTACACTATTTGTTCGTTTACTTGTTTCTGCTATAATTTTCCTGCCAATATTATCTTTATTTATATAAAATAATACAAGAATGAATAATAGTAATCCTATTAAAACCAAGAATGTGGTTAAAGCAGCTTTAATAAGCCTTGAAAAAGATGGTTTTCTTTTCTTGTAGGACATACTAATTTATAATGCCGAATATTTCTCCCCCTTATTCATGGTAAGCAAGTTTAAAGATACCAAAATCCGAAAATCTTTTCGCAAAGTTTACGGTTTCCCACCTTTTTTTAGGTTCAATAATATGGAGAATGCCTTCTGAACATCCGCATCGCTCACCACAATGGTAAATTCATTGGTCGTAGATATAACTTCTAGGATATTTACTCCATCCCACGCCAGATTTTTTAAAATAAAATAATAGAATCCTGATATTTCGGTATTTTCATCAGGAAGTCGCATGGTTATGGTGGAAAGATCTGTCTTTTTGCTTACCAATTGCTCTGTTTTAAAAAGTTCGTCCATTAAAGTTTCCTGGGATGAACTAATCACAATAGTGGTTTCATTGATACCCTGAGAAAAGGTATAGAAAATTCCCATCTGGTCTTCCAGTTGCTTCAACAGGATGGATTGCTTTTTTCGCAGGCCATCTGTATTTAGATAGGTGTAATCCATTAGATCAGATCGAACTGTAAAATCACCGAGGTTGGTGATAAAATCTTTCAGTCCTATATTTATTTTGTGATAATAATTCGGAGCCAGGCGATTAATAGCCATGATTATAGCTCCCTCATTTACCTCTTTTTTTAGTTTTCTTTCTACCTGAGGCCTGATCTTACGAGCCAGAGAGGATACATTAATGAGCTTGTCTGCCATGGCCTCTTCAAGAAATGGTGAATGAGCAATTATTTCCTTTACCGCTTCTGAAATAGTTATCATAGTTAAATATTTAACACAATGTTAAAATAAATATAGGTAAATTTGAAATATTATTAACACTGTTTCTTAGATTGATTTATAAATATGGGAGTAGAGATAGAGAGGAAGTTTCTCATTATAGGCGATTATAAACACCTGGCAAAAGAAGTCGACGAGATTTCTCAGGGATACTTATCGTTGTCTAATGAGCAGGCTGTTCGAATTAGGGTTTCAGGGGAAAAGGGATACATTACTATCAAAGGAATGGGTAATAAGACTGGAGTAAGCAGAGAGGAGTGGGAGTATGAAATTCCTGTTTCCGATGCCCTGGAATTATTGAGAATGTGTAAAAATGGTATTATCCGAAAAAATAGATATTTGATAGATTTTGAAGGAAAGACCTTTGAGGTAGATGAGTTCTCTGGCGACAATGAAGGCCTTGTGGTAGCTGAGCTTGAATTGAATTCTGAAAATGAGCCCTTTGAAAAACCTTCCTGGCTTGGTCGTGAAATAACCGGAGAAGATAAGTACTATAACCTTATGCTGGTAAAACATCCATTTAAGGATTGGTAGGAGATTTTATTGGTCCTAAAGTCTAAGAGTCTCAAGGTTCCATAGTTGCAATTTCCCAAAATTCCCATATTCTAAATTTCCAAAGTTCCAATGTTCCATTTTTTCGGAGTTCCGATGGTTCAATGTTGAATAGTTTCACTTTTCAAGGCTCTAAAGCTCCATAGTTCTGATGTTTCAGTGTTTCAGTGTTTCAGTGTTTCAGTGTTTCAAAGTCCTAAAGTTACACCAATCCACCATTCCTATGTTCCATTATTTAGGTTCTTTTTTTTCATGGTTTTAGCTTGTTTAAAATTTAACAATATGTTAAGAATATGTTTTAGTTTTTGTATTTTTTTTGGTACTTTATTTCAAGAGCTACATTTGCTGCCAAGAAATTTATAAAAAATGAAAGTACAGAAGTTTGGTGGTACATCACTTGGAACTCCGGAAAGTATGCTGCATATCTCCAATATTATTAATGACGGAGAACAAAAGATTGTGGTACTTTCTGCCATTGCCGGAACAACCAATAAACTCATTTATATTATTGATCTTGTAAAGAAGTACCAAATTAAAGAAGCGCTGGTGAAGATACTAGAACTTAAATATGAATATGAAAAATATATTTCGGTATTATTTACTAGCAAAGATCACCTTTCACAGTTAGAAGCCCTTATTGCAAAAAGTTTCGAAAAGTTATATGCTCTGAATGCCGAGGACTTAACAGATGAGTATGAAAGAGAAATCCTCGCGCAGGGGGAATTGCTCTCATCTGAGATTTTTCATTTTTTATTAGAAACGCTGGGGCAGAATTCCAGGTTAATTTATGCATTAAATTTTATGCGTACAGATAAGGATTGTGAACCGGATATGTATTATATTAAAAGTAATATTAAGAAATGTATGCATAGTGCTCCGGAGGCGGAGGTATATATAACACAGGGCTATATCTGCAGAAATTATTTTGGTGAGATAGATAATCTTGGAAGAGATGGGAGTGACTATTCAGCAAGTTTAATAGGTTCTGTTTTAGATGTTAATGAGATCCAAATCTGGACCGATGTTGATGGAGTGCATAATAATGATCCCAGAATGGTGTCTTCAACAATGCCTATTAAAGAACTATCCTACAGGGAGGCAGCTGAATTGTCTTATTTTGGTGCTGCTATCTTACATCCGAAATGTGTATTTCCTGCACAGGTAAAAAACATACCGCTCAAACTTAAAAACACCTTTAAATCCGATGCACCTGGAACATTAATATCCTCTACCTCAAGAAGAGATAAAGTTAAATCAGTGGCTGCAAAGGATGGGATTATAGCCATTCGGATACGGTCAGCCAGAATGCTCATGGCCTATGGTTTCCTGAGAAAAGTTTTCCAGGTTTTTGAGGACCATGAAACCCCCATTGATATGATCTCAACTTCAGAGATTAGTGTTTCCTTAACCATCGATAACCCGAAGAACCTTGACACCATCCTGGCAGATTTAATAAAGTTCGGGGAGGTTGAATACGATCTTGACCAGACTATTGTTTGTGTGGTGGGCGATTTTATGGCGGAGGAAACAGGGATGGCAAGAACTGTACTGGATGCATTTAAAGACATACCAGTCCGGATGATTTCATATGGCGGAAGTATGAATAATATATCATTATTGGTGAAATCAGCCGATAAAAAGAGATCACTTGAATCTCTGCATCAGAAATTTTTCAACAAACATTTCAGCTATGCTTAAAAAAATAGATATCAATGCATTTGAAGGAAAGGAAACGCCTTTTTATTATTATGATTTAGACTTGCTACAAACTACTGTTGATCGGTTAAAGAAGGAATCTGAGAAGTACGATTATACAGTTCATTATGCACTGAAAGCCAATACAGATGATAGGGTCCTTCAGATAATTAGTGAAGCTGGTTTTGGTGCAGATTGTGTAAGTGGGAATGAGGTGAAGAAAGCACTGGAACATAATTTTTCGCCTGAAGATATATATTATGCAGGGGTGGGCAAAACCGATACCGAGATTCGAGCTGCCTTGATTGGAAATATAGGATGTTTTAACTGTGAATCCAAACAGGAGATTGGTGTAATTAGCCAGATTGCATCGAAGATGGGTGTAATCGCAAAAATTGCCTTGAGAATTAACCCTCATATAAATAGTAAATCCCATGCTTACATAACCACAGGAATAGAGGAAAATAAGTTTGGCATTCAATTGTGGGAGTTGGATGAAGTTTTATCTGCAGTCAGTACTCTTGAGAACGTGGAACTCATTGGCCTTCATTTTCATATTGGTTCACAAATAGCGGACCTGTCAGTCTTTAAAGAGCTTTGCCTAAAGGTAAATGAGGTAAATGAATATATTGGAGGCAAAGGTTTTAATCTTTCAATATTAAACCTGGGTGGTGGTTTGGGTATCGATTATGTAAATCCTGAATTAAATTCGATTCCTGATTTCGGGAAGTTTTTTGAAACTATCCATCAGACTTTAAAAGTGAAGCCCTTGCAGCATGTTCATTTCGAATTAGGCCGTTCGGTAGTTGCACATATGGGGACTTTAATTGCTAAGGTTTTGTTTATTAAAAATGGAAGAAGCAAGAGTTTTGCTGTAGTTGATGCAGGTATGACAGAACTTATCCGACCTGCTTTGTATAACTCCGTTCACAAAATTGACAATTTGACGCAAAATGAGATAGGTGTGGCTGGAACCAAGGATGATAATTTATACGATATTGTTGGGCCAGTTTGCGAAACCACTGATTTTCTTGGAAGAGATATTTCATTGCCTTCTACATTTCGTGGGGACTTGTTGGCTGTATGGAGTGTAGGTGCCTATGGTCAGTCCATGGCCTCAAATTATAATCTTCGAGAGAGGGCAGGGGTAGTATATTCTGATGAACTTTTGATAGATACGGGGCAGGAGGAGGTATCTAAGCAAAGGATCCAGGCAAATACTTAATTGGATTTCTTAAAAATTATTGAGATCAATAATAAACGTAAACAGGAAAGAATTCCAGGAGGATATCTTCTCTGTTTACTACTCATAACCCCATTTATACAAAAATGGCGGTCCCCAATATTTTTAATTAACTAATGTTGCAGGCAAATACCTTTTCCATATCTATTAAAAGCATCGGATAATAAGCTGCAATTAAACCAAGGCACCCTTTCAGGCTTTTTTCATTCTTGTCTCTTGTTATAACCTTTTGATAAAAATAGGACGACTTATCAAGTATGTTTGCATCTGTCACAAAACCCTGGTTGTTTAGTCCTTTATTGTGTGTCAGAACACCAAAATATTCCTTATAACATATATATTGAACAGATAGTTTATCAGTGAACACAATATACCTGCAGCAATCCTCTTCGGTTCGAACAGCCACAGAGACTGTCTTTGCAGAATTTTCATATGAGATGGTGTAGGTGTCCAACTTATATCCATCAAGAACTACCAGCTCAGATGACTTTTCAATGATAAAACCACCCAAGGCACAATTCGTAGTCCCTTTTAGAACAACTGTTTTTGCAGGGAAGGAAAAGGAGATCATTAGGATCAAAATAAAATAACTAATTAAATGTTTCATGGCTGCTAATTTTAATAAATAAATAGAAATCAAATAAATATATCTCTTGGTTCTGCTATCTTGTAGCTTAAGCTTCTATTTAATACTAAAATGAACGATGTTTATTAATAATACAACAACCTATGTTGCATTTAATGGAGCATATGTTACATTTTGGAAGGAATGATAAAGATTTGACCCTGATTGGTAAATTGTTAGGCCAATTTTAAAGTTTAGAAATTGGATGTCAAAATATTATTGCTTTTCTATTTGAGGAATAATAGAACGATTAGTAATAAGATTTTTAAGAGCTTTTAGCATCATTTTCCATGTAGGACTAAAGTTAATACTAGTGCCCTGTTTTCTTGATTTTAGCATTTTACTTGCTAACCATGGTGTAACTACTTCGACTTTTTCAGCCATCAGGTTAAAGACTTTTATAGTAGTCTTATATTCCGGATTATCCTTATGAATTGGTTGCAACAATAGGTCCGTTACCACCATTCCCGGGGCAATAGTTCCTACTAAAACTGGTGACTTCTCGATTTCCTTTACGAAAGAACCAGTAAAATAAGTGACAGCTGATTTTGTAGTACCATAGACTGAAAGTTTTTTTCGCTTCATGCCATTGCTGCCGAAACCCTCCATATTAAAAATTTTCCCATAGCCTTGCGCGGCCATTCCGTTGTATGCAACCTGGCAGCCATAAATAAGGCCCGTTATATTGGTATTTACGATACTCCTTACTTTATCCTTTTCAAGTTCCCAAATATATTTATAGTCTTGTCCCTGCCCAGCATTATTGACCCAGATATCTACTTTGCTGTATTTCTCTATAGCCAGATTCCATAGCTTTTGGATATCATCATTCTGGGTAACATCACACACAATCCCCTGGATACGCTTTTTTTCATAGGATTTTTCTAGGTCTATTATAGCCTGGTTCAAAACTTCTTCTGATCGACCAGAGATGCTTACCGAGCAACCTAAGTCAAGAAAGGATTTGGCCAATCCTAAACCGATTCCTCGAGAACTACCAGTTATAATAATATGTTTCATAAGGAAAGAATTTGTTTTACCTGGGATATTATTTGGGGAATTGAATTCTGGATTTTGCTGGACAGTTCCATGCCAATATCCTGGTCGGGACTAATGGTAATGGTGATAAGGTAAATTTTTGGTAAAGAATCCAGCAGGATCGCGGAGTCTATTAAATCTTTCAGGCCTATGTCGTGCGAAGAAAGAGCTTTTGGGAAATCCTTTGAGAATTTAGGTTCAATAAGATTAACGTTGCCAATTGGGCTTTTATCCAGGCTGGCATCAATCATGATGATTGTGTTATATTCTTGCAACAGTGATAAAATGTGAAAGCCCCCGGTCCCTCCATCCAGAAGGTGAATGTATTCAGGCCATTCCATTCTTTCCATTTCCTGAATGGCATGAACTCCAATACCTTCATCCTGCAATAGGATATTGCCGATACCTAGTACTAATATATTTTCTTTTGGAGTTTTGTTTTTTGACATGCCTGAGCTTTCTATTTGAAATGGTTGTCGAATATATTAATTCGTTTCTTTAAATACAATGAAAAACAAAGAATCCCGGGAAACCGGGATTCTTTACTAATCAAGCAATTGTAACTTAAACTAAAGTTTTCCAGTTTAAGAATCCTTTTCATTTTCATCGTCCTCCGGAACTTCAATAAATTTCCAGCCCCCAATCATAGAGGATGTTACACCGTTCCTCTCTATATAATCATGATAAAAAACGAGGTAAATATGTACCATGGAGAAGATAATAAATATCCACATTAATAGGTGATGAATATGCCTAGCTATCATATCACCTCCTACCAGTGGTACAAACCAGGAAAATAACTTTGGGAACCAAGAAGGACTCATAGCAGCGTACAAACCAAATCCTGTAAGGCATTGGAAAACGAATGCTATAAAGATGATGAAATAACTTGTGCTGGCAAGCGCATTATGACCTACTGTTTCATAGGGTCCAAGTTTGAATTGAAAAATATCTACTTTCATTACTTCCCAGATTCCTTTCCAGTGTTTTTTCCTAAAAGGAATATAATTATCCCATTTGGCATATTCATTTCCGACAAATCCCCAGTAGAGTCTGAAAATGAAATTAAAGAAGAAAACATAACCGGCTATAAAATGTATCGTCCGGTTAATCCCAAACCAGTAACTGAATGATGCCTCTGCTCCGTTCTGGATAGCCAGTGGAGCACCAATCAGGTATCCAGTCAAGCATAAAACCAGAATGGCCAAAGCATTTACCCAGTGAAATATTCTCACCGGCTGCTGCCAGACATATACGAGTTTGAGTTTCGGATCTAATTTGAGAATATTCTGTTCCATAACTCAAAATGTTTGAATTTGATGAACATAAGTTCCTTTCTCGTCATACACATGCACAGCGCAGGCTATGCAGGGATCGAATGAATGGATGGTCCTTAAAATCTCAAGTGGATTCTCTGGATCAGCAATAGGCGTTCCAATTAAAGATGCTTCATAGGCAGACATCTGACCATTTGGATCTCGTGGTGATGCATTCCATGTACTTGGAACAACCAGCTGGTAATTGTCTATTTTCTCATTCTTTATCTTTATCCAGTGAGCCAGAGCTCCTCTTGGAGCTTCTGATAAACCAACTCCCTTGGCCTCCAATGGCCAGCTTTTAGGATTCCATTTTTCAGAATTAAACGTAGATGTGATACCATTCTTAATATTATCCAGTAGCTGATTATAAAATTCCATTGACCATTTTGCTACCAGTTTAGTTTCGAGACCACGGGCTGCTGTTCTCCCTAGAGTTGAGAAAAGTGCATCAACCGGAGCATCTAGCGCTTCCAGTCCATAGTGTACCACTTCTTTTATTTCCTCATTACCGGCTGCATAGCCAACCAACAAGCGAGATAAGGGCCCAACTTCCATAGCGTGTCCTTTCCAACGAGGCGTTTTTAACCAACTATATTTTTCATCCACATTAAGGAAATCATAGGGAGGCTTGGGGCCGGTGTAATTTAACTCTGTTTCTCCATCCCAAGGATGAAGACCCTTGTCATCGCCACCGGAGTAATTATACCAGGAATTTTTTATGAATTCCTGAACCTGATCTCCATCTGTACCGTCCACTTCATGCAATTCATTTAAATTACGACCCAAAACTGCCCCTCTGGGAAATTTGAAACTCGCCACATCGCCATATCCGTTTGTGGGTAAGTCGCCATAGGATAAGTAGTTTGGTAAGCCTCCTCCAATAGCAGCCCAATCGGATTTGTAAAATCCAGCAATTGCTACTAGATCAGGAATATATACTTGCTCTACAAAGGTTTTGGCATCTTCGAAGAGTTTGCCAACCAGGGCAAGTCTTTCAGCATTCAGTGCATTGTTTTCATCAATGTTTATTGAGCAGGGAACTCCACCAACCAGGTAATTGGGATGTGGGTTTTTCCCACCAAATACGGTGTGTACTTTAACTATTTCTTTCTGCCATTCCAGGGCTTCAAGATAGTGGGCCACTCCAATTAAATTGACTTCTGGGGGCAATTTGTAGGCCTTGTGCCCCCAATAACCATTGGCAAAAATCCCAAGCTGGCCGCTTTCCACAAAAGATTTTATTCTTTTCTGGATATCAGAAAAATAGCCAAACGAACTTTTTGGCCAATTTGAAATGCTTTGTGCAATTTCTGAAGTAGCTTTTGGGTCGGCTTTCAGGCAGGAAACTACATCTACCCAATCGAGCGCATGTAGATGATAGAAATGTACTACATGATCCTGCATATACTGTGCACAGAACATCAGGTTTCTAATCAACTCTGCATTTTGGGGAATAACAATACCCAAAGCATCTTCAACGGAACGAACGGAAGCCAGGGCATGCACTGTGGTACATACACCACAAACTCTTTCTACAAATGCCCAGGCATCTCTGGGATCACGGTTTTTGAGGATGAGTTCCAGTCCCCGAACCATGGTCCCGGAGCTGTATGCATCAACAATTTTACCATCTTTTATTTCAGCCTCCACTCTAAGGTGGCCTTCAATTCGTGTTACAGGATCAACAACTATTCTGTTTGCCATTTTGACCTCCTTTTTAAGTGTTTTGATTTTCCATTTCAATTTCCCTCATGCCCTTATTGACAAGTCTTCTTTTTCGAATGTTTGTCATAACCGCATGAGCGCCAAGTGCAACACCTGTAGCAATACCCAATCCAAGTCCTACTTTATCTGATGTGCTTTCAATACCAAAGCCAGGGAATGACTTTAGATGTTGATAGAATGGGCCATCATCCCAGAAGTTTGCTTCACTGCAACCAATGCAAGGGTGTCCTGACTGAATTGGAAAGCTTACACCGTTATTCCACTTTATAACACCACATGAATTATAGGTATTTGGTCCCCTGCAACCCATTTTATACAGGCAGTAACCTCTTTTTGCATTTTCATCATCAAAAGTCTGAACGAATAATCCTGCATCATAATTTGGACGACGATAGCAGGTATCATGCACTCTTCTTGAATAGAATGCTTTGGGTCTGTTCAGGCTATCCAGGGCCGGGATGCGGCCAAAAGTCAAAATATGAACGAGTACTCCCGCCATAACTTCAGCAATGGGCGGGCAACCTTGTACATTTATAAGCGGTTTTCCATGTACCAGTTTATGTATAGGTGTGGCTCCAGTAGGATTGGGATTGGCTGCCTGGACACATCCAGAAGATGCACAATTCCCCCAGGCTATGACAGCACTGGCTCCTTCAGCGGTTTCTTTCAGTATATCGACAGCGGATTTACCACCAATACAGCAGTATATACCATCCTCCTTTGTTGGAACTGAACCTTCCACAAGGAGTATGTATTCCCCCTTGTAGTTCTGCATGGTATCATGCAAGGATTTTTCGGCTTGATGGCCGGCTGCTGCCATGAGGGTCTCGGTATAATCCAGAGAAATCTTGTCGAGGACGATATCACTCACAATTGGGTGAGATGACCTGATAAATGATTCACTGCAACAGGTACATTCCTGGAAATGCATCCAAATTACAGGCAAGCGAGCTTTGGTTTCCAGAGCCTTTGCAATTTGAGATGCTCCAGTAGCCTCCAGTCCAAGCCAGGCACTCATTAGTCCGCAAAAAGTCAGGAATTCTCGACGCGAGTACCCTTTTTCCTGCAGCTCTTCGTAAACAGTTGGACGTTTGTTGTTCATGTTTGCCTCCTTAATTGGTTAAATTACTAATTGAGTTTTATTTTAGACTTTTTGATTCTTTCAGATCAATCTTATACACTCCCTTAACCCTAAATTGCCCTTCGACCATTACTTTATCACCCAAATTATAATCACCGGGTTCTGTAATATTTAACAGAATCCATTCTGGTTTGCAAATTATTTTAATAGTGGTAGATTCATCCTGGTCTAATATTTCCAGAATTTCACCTTTCAGAGAGAAAGTATCTGCCTTCATTGCAGACATAATTAAATGCTTAGGGTTTAATGGAATAGTTTAAGGCAACTTGTGTGCCATGATTTATGTGTATTCTATATTCAATTGTACTTCTCAATACAGTTGGTCATTTAGCAGGTATTTGATTTTAATACAAATGGATTTCTTGTCTGAAAATTATTTCTAATCTGCGGATTTCCGCAGATTAGACTACATGATTCCGTTGATGTTTTGTAAGGTGTGAATTAACTGATGTTGAATTTATAGCTTGTTTTCGCAAGCAGTGGTATGAATGTATTTCCTCATCTTATCCCGAAAAGTTGAAAGACTTAATCCTAATCTTTTGGCTGCCTCTGATTGGTTTCCATTCGATTCTTTCAGTGTTTCCTTGATCAGGTTAGATTCAACACAATGAACAATCTGGTTAAAATTGAAATTCTCATTGATAAAGCAGAGATTGCAAGCTCTAACAATTTGAATTAAAGGAGATTCTTTATTAAACTCATTAGGTAGGTCTGAAATTTTTATTTCATCAGAACTTATGAGTGACATTCTTTGTATCACATTACGTAATTCACGAACATTGCCTGGCCAGGGATGGTTAATTATTGCAACCATAGCCTCAGCTGATACTTTCAAGGCTTTATCAGGGGAAAACATTTTGATAAAATGGTCCACCAGCAAGGGAATATCGTCTCTGCGTTCACGGAGAGGAGGAATTTCAACAGGTATAACATTAATTCTGTAATACAGATCATCACGGAACAGCTTACGTTGCACCATTTCTTTGAGATCTACCTTAGATGCTGAAATTAAACGGATATCAATGTGAATTGGACGTGTTCCGCCTACTCGCATTAATTCTCTGGCTTCCAAAACCCTTAAAAGCTTGGCTTGAATTTCAAGCGGGACATCATCAATATCATCCAAGAACAAAGTTCCTCCATCGGCAATTTCAAATAGACCTTTCTTTAGCCTATGAGCACTGGTAAATGAACCCTGCTCATGGCCAAACAATTCACTTGCCATGAGATCTGATGGCATGGCTGAAAGACCAATTCGTACAAATGAGTTTTGAGACCGGTTGCTTGTTCGATGAATATATTCTGCTAAGACCTCTTTGCCTACTCCGGTTTCACCAATTAATAGGACTGAGCTATTTGACTCTGTTGTTTTTTTAGCAAAGTCAATGATAGCAAGCATCTTCTCATTTTTCGTTATAATGGAAAGAGGTCCGCGCATTACAGTTTTGTTATTGAAATTAAACTGTAATATACTGATTTTTTTTAAATTACTGTTAATTATTTAACAGTAAAATTGGATTTTAATCTCAAGTTTACTAGATAGACTATTAGATTTACCTGAATTGTAGTTCTGAAAAGGGGGATAGAATATATACGAATATCACGATTTTAACAAATCCTGGGTAGCTGTTCTCCGGAAATCATATCAACAATCCGGGTACTACCTATACTCGTTTTCATTCGCACCATTCGCTTCATTTCTGAGCTGACAGATCCAATTATTGAAGAATCTCGTCCGGCAGGATGTCTCCTCATTGTCTCCAGGATTTGTTCGCTATACTCTTCAGGGACGATGATTAGTATTTTCCCTTCATTGGCTATGTATAGAGGATCAAGTCCCAGAATCTCGCAGGCACCTTTTACCTGCTCGGAAATAGGGATATCTTTTTCATTTATCTCAATCCCTACATTGGCAGTTTTGGCAATTTCATTTAAGGCACTGGAAATGCCACCGCGGGTAGGGTCACGAAGTACATGGACCTCCCTGGTAACACTGTAAACTTCATTCATAAGATCATTTAAAGGCATGGTATCGCTAATAATTGAGGTTTCGAACTCAAGGCCTTCACGGGAGGACATAATGGCTACCCCATGTTCAGCAATTTTACCATTGATTATTACAACATCCCCGGCTTGTGCCCGTTTTGGCCCAATGTTAATATTAGCTGGAATATGGCCAATTCCAGAAGTGTTGATGAATATTTTATCGCCTTTTCCCTTATCCACCACTTTAGTATCGCCTGTTACTACCTGGACACCTGCTATCTTGGCCGCTTTTCCAATGGATTGAACTATCTGCCAGAGTTCTTCCATGGAAAATCCTTCTTCAATTATCATTCCGAGGGAAAGGTAACGAGGAACAGCACCACAACATACCAGGTCATTTACAGTACCATTAACTGCCAGGTCTCCAATGTCTCCGCCTGGAAAAAAAATGGGATTTACTACAAAAGAGTCGGTTGAAAAAGCAAGCTTTCCAGGAAGATCAAATATGGCTCCATCATGCCCTTCATTTAAAAGGGGGTTTGATAGTTCTGGAAGGAACATCTTTTCAATCAATTGATTAGAAAGACTTCCACCTCCACCATGAGCCATGGTTACCTGGTCGTAGTTGGTTATTGGAACCGGACATGATACGTTTAAATCCATTACAATTTATTATTATGTTTTATTACTCCTGGCAGTTTACAATTAAGTTTAATCCTGTCGTTTTTTATAATGGAAATATGCTGCACAGGCACCCTCCGATGAAACCATTGGAGCTCCGAGGGGGTTTTCAGGAGTGCATTTCTTTCCAAATGCTGGACAATCTGTAGGCTTTTTAAATCCCTGTAAAACTTCACCTGCAATACACAAAGGGGACTCAGGGCTAGTAAATTCCTTTAAATCAAAAACCTTCTCTGCATCAAAATTTTCATACTCAGGTGAGATGGCAAATCCACTCTGCGGAATAACACCGATACCACGCCATTTTCTATCAATAATTGTAAATACTTCATCCAAAACTTTTTGTGCTGGAATATTGCCACCTCTTGTTACTACTCTAGAATACTGATTTTCAACCTCAGCTTTCCCATTTTCAAGTTGCTTAACAGTAGCCAGGATTCCCTGGAGAATATCAACTGGTTCAAATCCAGTTATTACAATGGGGACATTATATTTATTGGCCAGCGGAATGTATTGTTCGTAGCCCATAATGGTGCATACATGACCTGCTGCCAAAAAACCCTGAATTAAAGATCCTTGTGCCGATAAAATAGCCTCAATCGCAGGAGGAACAAGTACATGGGAGCTAAGTATGGAAAAATTGGAAAGACCTCGCCGGTGGGCCTCGCGAACTGCCATAGCGTTTGCCGGTGCTGTGGTTTCAAAACCAACAGCAAAAAAAACTATTTTTTTATCTGGATTTTGTTCCGCCAGCTTAACTGCATCCAGTGGGGAGTATACCATGCGTACATCACCACCCTCAGCTTTTACCTTAAGCAAATCATTTTTGGAACCAGGTACTCTCAGCATATCCCCAAAGGAGGTGAAAATTACATCTTGCCTTGAGGCAATTATGATGGCTTTATCAATTAATTCAAGAGGAGTAACACATACTGGGCAACCTGGCCCATGTACCAGGCTTATATCAGAAGGCAAAAACTCTTCAAGATTGTATTTTAATATGGAATGCGTTTGTCCTCCACATATCTCCATGATGATCCATGGCCGTGTGACAAGCTTTTTTATCTCCTCAGAAATTTTTCTAACAAGTTCTAAATCACGGTATTCCTCTACGTATTTCAAAACAATTAATTTATTTTTTGGAGATAAGAAATCGAGTTAGTCAATTTTGACTTAAAACCCTTCGTCTATAGTATTTGATGTAATGTATGACCGGGTCAATCCAGTTTGAAAATGGATTATTATTAGCTTTTTACCTCATTATCTTCTTCATCCAACAACCTTTCCATTTCGTCAAAAGTTTCCAGGCTTAAACGGGCTTCCTCTTCATCTAACTTACTTAGAGCCATCCCTGCGTGGGCAATTATATAATCATCAATACCGGCTTCCGGCAACCATTGAATACAAATGTCTTTTATTACCCCACCAAAACTTACTTTTGCCATCCTTAAATCGGGGTTACTGGTATCAATTGAAACGATTTTTCCTGGAACTGCTAAACACATATCGAAATTTGTTTAAAAGTATAATTATAAAAATCCACCTCAAAAGTAAAAAGATTAATGCAAAAACCGGCAATAGAGAACAAATCAGTAAATTAATCCTCCCCAACAATCTGTTTAATAATCTCCTGCATTTGATTGAATTGTTCCTCCATACTTGAAACAAGCTTGAATTGAGCTCTTGCGCGTTGAAGATTATGATGCTCATGATGAGTCTTGAAATAATTATCCCCATCAATGTAGTCTGTGAGAAACCGCAAACCAATAATGAAAGTCATCATCTTTCCAGAAAAAGCCAGATAATCTAATTCATTCTTTGTCAGGAAAGACTTTGTTTCACCGAGAAATCCTTTTGAATAGGCCTCAAATAGTTGAAGATCCATTTCTACTTTTGACAGGTCTTTCTCATCCTCATTACCTGTGTTGGTAGAAGTGCGTATTGAATCCCCAAAATCATAATGAATATAGCCTGGCATTACAGTATCAAGATCAATAACACATAGACCCTTATCGTGTTCATTCAATAAAACATTATTAAATTTTGTGTCGTTGTGTGTAATACGCAGTGGAATTTTACCTTCTTCTCCAAGTCGCTGAATAGTAGTCATCTCTACCGCCCTTACTTCCACGAATTTAATCTCCGTAGCGGAAAGTTTTGCCCTGTTTTCCGGATCATTTTTAACAGTGTCAAAAAATGTGTCCAGACGTTTTTGCATATTGTGAAAATCAGGAATCGTTTCAAAAAGAGGTTCCCCTTTCAAGTCAGAAAGGAGGTATTGAAAACGGCCAAAAGTCTTCCCTCCTTCAAAAGCCTGTGATGGGTTTTCCACTCTGTCGTAACTACGATTTTTAATAAAAATGTAGAGTCGCCAATAGTTGCCCTCCAGATCCTTGTAAAAAGGTAGGTTTTCAAGAGATGGAATTAAGGTAAGTGTCTCCCTGTCAGGATTTGATCCAGGGATTTCTTCTAGTTTATTCTTAAGATGGGTAGTTACCCTGAGAATATTGTCCTGTAAATTCGGTACATTTTTAAAAATCAAGTGGTTGATTCTTTGTAAAATGTAATCCGTAGCATCCCCCTCTTTTGTAGCAATCAGGAATGTGTCATTGATATGTCCTGATCCATAAGGCTTTCCTGACTCAAAAGAACCATCTGCTTTAAAATTCGAGAATATTTCCTTCAGATTATATTTCATATTGTATCAATAATTCTCAAAGCATTTTCACATGGCATTGAAATGCATAAAAGCTTCTCGGAACCATGTGAAAACATTATATAAACTTTAAAATAATTTAGTCTGCCCGCAGTTTATTAAATGATTTGAAAAGGAAGAAAGTCCCAATTGCAGCAATACCTAATAGGATAAATCCCTGGCCAGGTTTCAAATATACGAAGCTGCCAATGGAAAATAGACTGGAATAAATAACTATTATACCAATGAAAACGAGTAATATTTGTATGGGCATTTCCCAGGCCAATCCTCGATCTTTCAGATCAACCGGATCTCCATCTTCATCAGCCTCTTTAACAACTTTTTTCCAACCCGGACCACCAGGACGAGTGAGACGATAAAAGCTTCGTAGTGTCTCTGTAGATTCAGGTTTGGTAAGGTAGGTAGTAGCAAGCCACATAATTGTTGTAGCAAAAACTGCAATAAGAAGCTTGATTGGAAAAACAGTGCTTGAAAGTGCCTTTTCCCCCATTTCGGCATAGTCAGCTGGTAATGGATAAATGCCTGAGAACATATCAGCCAGAGCCAGGTCATTAACCACAAAAACTAGAAGTATTGCATTAATGGTGGCTATAAACATGGCTGAGATTTCCGACCAGGCATTAATTCGCCACCAAAACCAGCGCAGGAGATAAATGAGACCCGACCCTGCACCACTCAAAAGGAGGATATTAAATGCCTGGGTAGCATCTTCAAGGTAAGCTAGAGCGATGAAGCCAGCCAGGATCATAAGCAGGACAGTCGAAATCCTACCCATCAAAACAAGTTCTTTTTCAGAAGCTTCTGGTTTTACAAATCTTTTGTAAAAATCATTAACAATATAGGAAGATCCCCAGTTCAGGTGGGTGCCAATTGTAGACATATAAGCAGCTATGATAGAGGCTACTACCAGTCCCAGCCACCCGGGATTTAGTTTTGAAAGCATTACTGGATATGCAATATCATCCTTCAGGTATGCATCAGTAATAGCCGGAAATTCAGCTTTGATAGAAGCAAGATCTGGATAAATAATCAGGGACGCCAGGGCAACAATAATCCATGGCCATGGCCGCAACGCATAGTGGGCAAAATTGAACAATAAAGTAGCACCAATTGCGTTTTTCTCATCTTTAGCTGCCAACATTCGCTGAGCAATATATCCACCGCCACCTGGTTCAGCACCCGGGTACCATACAGCCCACCATTGCACTGCAATGGGAATGATCAAGAGAGGTATAAACACTGATGGATCAGAGAAATTAGGAGTAAATGAAAGTTTATCCTGCAAGGCTGGATTACTTAAAAGGCCCGATAATCCACCTACTTCAGGCTGACGAACGGCAACCACAGCCGCCAAAACAGCACCAAACATGGCAATCGAGTATTGAAAGAAATCGGCCCATATAACGCCTTTGAGACCACCCATTCCAGCATAAAGAACAACAACGATGGATGCCCCAACTACTGTTTGCCAGGGCTTAAGGTTTAGCATCACAGCCCCAATTTTTATAGCAGCAAGAGTTACTGTCGCCATAATTAAGACGTTGAAGAACAACCCCAGATAGATGGACCGAAAGCCACGAAGAAAGGCGGCTGGCTTTCCACCATATCTTTTTTCGTAAAATTCAAGATCTGTTAATACATTTGAGCGTCGCCATAACTTTGCGAAGATGAACACTGTTACCATACCGGTAATAAGGAAGGCCCACCAGGCCCAGTTTTTTGCTACGCCGTTTTCACGCACCATTCCGGCTACCAGATTCGGCGTGTCAGCCGAGAAGGTACAAGCTACCATTGAGATACCCAATAACCACCATGGCATACCGCGACCACCCAGGAAAAATTCCGAAGTATTCTTACCTGCTGTTCTGGAGGCAACCCATCCAATAGATAAAACAATAATAAAAAATACACCCACGATGGACCAATCGAGGTTATTCAATGCAATACTTGCTGTAATCATAGAATTTATTATTTAGTAAAACATTATTTCCCTTGAAAGCCTATAATCTTTAGGAGAAAATGAATTGTATTAATAGCTAAAAAAATACTTGCAAATAAACTTTTTATTGAGACAAATTGAAATAAAATGATTTTATAAATTTGCTAATTGAAACTGATACCTGTTAATAGTTTCCTGTTAATGCCTGTCCTAATATTCATCTCCTTTAGTGGCAAAAATAGGTTTGTGCTTAATCCATTTTCCCCTAGTAAAATCTGGAAAATACTGAGGTGCATTGCCCTCTGTAATAGATCTTTCAGATAATGGGGATATGGCACTCCAGGCAGCAGCATCATAAGCGTCAAGTGGTGGTGACTCCTGGCGTTTTACTGATTCTACGAATGCATGATCAACAAAGAAATCCATTCCACCATGGCCTGAACCAGCAGCATATTCTCCATATTTTTGCCAGAGGGGGTGATCGTATTTCTCAAGCCAGCTTGGCAGAACCTCTTCTCCTTCAGCAACTTCAGGGGCTTTATTCATATCTTCCCACTGATGTGGCTTACTTACCCCTTCTATGTAAATACGACGGGTATGATAATCGAAATCGCTTATTCCCTTTTCCCCCTGCACTTCAAAATTTAAGGAATAAGGTCTGGGTAAATTTGTGTCATGGGTAACGAGGATGGTCTCACCATTTGCCGTATTGATCTGGCTAGTTACCACATCACCCAATTCCCATTTAAGCTTTGCATTAGGATGATCTGGCCCGCCATCAGCATGATTTACAATGTAATTATGCAAACCCCTGGATTTAGTAGAATGAGATGTAAGAGATACAAAACGGTTGCCTCGGTTTATATTCATCATAGATGCGATTGGGCCAACTCCATGAGTAGGGTAGAGGTCCCCATTTCTATATAGGGAATGCTGTGTTCTCCATCTTGCTTCTCCATGTGCTCCATCTCCAAACTCAACACCTGGATCAAATTTCACACCCCTTAGATCGTGCCTATAACCACAACGACCATGCACTAATTCACCAAATACCCCTTGCCTTACCATATTCAGAACCGCCATAACATCCCTGCGATAATTAACATTCTCAAGGATCATAGTAGGCTTGCCGGTGGCTTCAAAGGTATTTACCAGGTCCCAGCACTCTTCAATTGTGTTGGCAGCAGAAACTTCCACTCCCGCATATTTTCCAGATTTCATAGTATCTACAGCCATTTTGGTATGCCACAACCATGGAGTGGCAATTATTACCCCATCAATTTCCTCTCTGGCTAGAAGGTCGAGGTAGGCATGCTCACTTTGAGTATAAGCATTAGCTTTATTGACTCCTGCCTTTTCAAGCATATCCTGGGTTCTGTCAATAGCATTTGGATCAATATCACAAATTGCTGTAACCTCAACATCTTCTCGGTTGAGAATATTTCTTAAATGACTTCTACCTCGGCCACCAACTCCAATAAAAGCAATATTAACTTTTTCATTCTTAGAGGACTTCCCAAAGGCCAGTGTGGGGGCCACAGCAATTCCCAATCCAGTAACTGCTGTTGATTTTATGAATGTTCTTCGATTTAAATTGGAACGGAATTGAACTGGATTATTTCCCATTTTGATAAAGTTAGGTTAGTTTTTTGATGCAAAATGAAGATGTAAATCTAAATTATTCCGGTTTGGTATCCAAATGTTTTTACTAATTGGTAAATGTATTAATCTTCAAACAATAGCTTGTAGAAATAAAACTTGATAAAAGTTAAATCTTTCGAAGTTTTGTTGGAAGAGGTTCAGAATAATTGCATGTATCCCATATTTTTTTTAATTCTTTAAAATCAAAGACTAATACAGCCTTTTTAATTGAGGATATATTGATTAACTTTATGGGGCAATCTAGGAAGAATCCTGGTTTTGATCTACTGATTAATCTAAAATACCTGAAAAGATATGAAGAAGGAAGAAATTGAGATTACAGAAATTGTAAATAGGGAAACCAAAGCCTGGGATACTCAGGATGTAAATTTACTTATTACTATTTTTCACCCTGATATGGTTTGGCCCTGGCCCAGAACAACCGATTCCCATGACCCAGTGGACTGGGTAATGGTATTGGGTAAATTCAACAAAGAAAAGTGGAGCCAAGGATGGCAGGACTTATTTGACACACATAACTTGGTACATAATAAGAGGGAAATAAAGAAGATCGTAATTTCTGAGGAAAAAGATGGAGCCTTTGCAGTTGTGGATATTGACACCCTTTGGATTGATAAAAACAAGCGGAAAAACCATTGGAAAGGACGAGTATGTAAAGTGTATTCGAAGATAGGTCATGAATGGAAATTGACTATGCATACCGGGGCATTGGAATATTAAATCTTCACATTTTGTATAAAAAAAAACTAGTTAGAATATTATTGATAATCATTGTCTTCCTGATTATTACGCCTGATTCAAATGCACAACCACATAGAATTACTAATAAGCCATGGACCTATTGGTGGTGGATGGGTAGTGCTGTAAATAAATCAGATATAAATTGGCAGCTTAAGGAATTTGCTAAGGCCGGACTTGGGGGCGTTCATATAATTCCAATTTATGGAGTGAAAGGATACGAAAATCAATTTATAGATTTCTTAACAGAAGATTGGCTTGAAATAGTTAATTATACCATTGAACAGGCTAAGCTATTGCATTTAGGTGTGGATATTACCCTTGGAACAGGATGGCCCTATGGAGGGAAATGGATTGATTCTAATACAGCGGCAAAAAAACTACTTATAAAAGAATACAATTTAAACTCTACCAGTCACATTGTTGTTGATTTAGATAGTGTTATTCTCAATAATAACTACCTCAATCTGGTTGGACTACTGGTAACAAACAGAAGGGGTGAATCCTTAAATTTAAGTTCAAATATTTCTGAAAATAAGGTGGACAAGGATGTGAGCGAATCCGTTTGGGAACTAAGCTTTTTTGGAATTGCCAATACAAATCAGAAGGTGAAGAGAGCAGCTCCGGGTGGAGAAGGATTGGTTATAGATTATTTTGAAAGAGAGGCAGTCATGACCTACCTAAATCATTTTGACTCAATATTTGATAAATCTTCATATTCCCTGTCACCAAGAGCCTATTATCATGATTCTTATGAGGTGTTTGGTGCAGATTGGACATTGAATTTTACAAATCGTTTCAAAGAGCTGAGAGGTTATGAACTGGTGGAGTTACTGCCTGTTTTAATTGATGAGCTAAGTCCACAAAGGCCTCTTCTTATTCATGATATTCGGGAAACCATTTCTGATCTGGTTTTTACGGAATTTGCTGAAACCTGGACTAATTGGTGCAAAAATCATAATATTAATTCTCGATACCAGGCCCATGGCTCCCCTTCCAATTTACTTGATTTGTATGCCCTTTCAGATATTCCTGAGACGGAATCTTTTGGATGCAGCGGTTTTACTATACCCAATTTGAAATGTGATCCGGATTTCGAGGAAGACCGATTTGGTCGTCCCAGTCCTTTAATGATGAAATTCGCTTCTTCTCCAGCGCATCTGTTTCATAAACAATTGGTTAGTTCTGAGACGGCAACCTGGTTGGGAAATCATTTTAAGGTGTCATTGAGCCAGGTGAAACCTCAGGTTGATGAATTATTCGTTTCAGGAATCAATCACATTTTTTATCATGGTATTGCATATTCTCCTAATGAAGAAGTGTATCCGGGGTGGTTGTTTTATGCTTCCACGAATTTCGGACTAACATCTCATTTCTGGGATGAACTACCACTGCTCAACTCATACATAGAGGAATGTCAGCACCTTTTACAAAATTCTAGTCCTGATAACGATATCCTATTGTACTTCCCTATAGATGATTTATGGACAAAATATCCAGGCGAACCTCTTCTGACACTTGATGTGCATAAGCATTCGAAATGGTTTAGTAAAACGGCTTTTGGTATTACTGCTAAATTGTTATGGGATAATGGATATTGTTTTGATTATATTTCCGACAAGCAAATAAATCAATTGACAATTGGGGCTGATAGCCGATTGTCTTTGAAATCCGAATCATCCTATTCATTGATAGTAATTCCTTCCATTGACTATATCAACAAAAAAACCTATTCAAAGCTGGATTCCCTGGCAGAAAATGGGGTGAAAATTATTTTTGTTGATAGGCTTCCAGAACGTTTTGCAGGTATCATGGGAGAATCATTCCCAGTAGAGGAAATTTCAGAATTGAAAAGTGGTTTAATGTCTAATAACAACACAGTAATATCTGATAATTTATTAATTGATTTAGGTGTTCAGGACATTAATCAGGAGAATATTAAACTTATGGGGCTCGACTTTATTCGAAAAAAGAACGAAAATGGTTTTCTTTATTTCATTACTAATTTAGGCAATCAGTACTATGAGGATAGCATAAGTTTGTCTCGAAACTCCAATTTTATCGAGATTTATGATCCTCAAAATCAAAACCAGGGCTTTTTAAAATCATCCAATAAATTTATATTACAATTACCTCCTGGGAAGTCATGTTTCATAAAAACCTATGAGGAAAAACCTTCATCAGACCCATGGACTTTTTTCAGACCCTGCGATACCCTAAATCTTAATAATGAATGGACTGTAGATTTTCATCTGGATTCCAAAAAGAATGTAAATTCCAGATACAAAATTGACACCCTGGAATCATGGATTGAGTGGGTGGATGAGGAGTTAAAATCATTTTGTGGAAAAGCTACGTATTCTTCATTTTTTAAACTTAAAAACTACGAGAAATCGAGTAGTTACAAGCTTGTTATTGATGATATAAATGAGACCGCAGAAATCACCATAAATGGTATTAATTGTGGCACAATCTGGGCCTTGCCATATGAGCTTGAAATTCCGAGGGCTGTTTTGAAAAAACGCAATACAATTCAGATTAAAGTTCAGAACCTTTCAGCCAATAAGATAGGAGAAATTGATAGACAGGGGCGTAACTGGAAAAAGTTTTACGATATTAATTTTGTTGATATCCAGTACAAGCCTTTTGATGCATCCAATTGGGACTATGTTCCTTCGGGTATTTCAGGCAATATAAGACTGATTAAGAATAAGTAAGATTATCATTTTAAATTGACCAGATTTTATTTAATTTAGTCAGCTGAAAAAGTTGCTAAAACGTTTTAATATGACAAAAATAGAAGATTTTAAAATGAATGAGCCGGTAAACAGGCTTAGAGGGAGTTTGCCCAAAATTGGTATTCGACCGGTTATTGATGGTCGTGAAAAAGGCGTGCGTGAATCGCTAGAAGAACAAACTATGAAAATGGCAATTTCTGCTGCCGATTTGATATCTCAAAACCTGAAACATCCAAACGGACTCCCTGTTGAGTGTGTTATTGCAGATTCTACAATAGGTGGTGTAGCAGAAGCTGCTGATTGTACTGAAAAGTTTTCACGAGAAGGGGTTGGTGTTTCACTTACTGTTACTCCCTGTTGGTGTTACGGAACTGAAGTTATGGATACGGACCCATTGTTACCTAAAGCAGTATGGGGTTTTAATGGTACGGAACGACCAGGTGCTGTTTACCTGGCAGCTGCTCTGGCTGGTTATAGTCAAAAAGGTCTGCCGGCCTTTGGCATTTATGGAAGAGATGTTCAGGATTCAGGAGATACCAGCATACCAATAGATGTCAGGGAAAAGATTCTGAATTTTTGTAAAGCAGGCCTGGCCGTGGCTGAAATGAAAGGCAAATCCTATTTAGCAGTGGGTGGTGTTTCTATGGGAATTGCAGGTTCCATTGTTGATCATGAGTTTTTATTGGACTACCTGGGTATCAGGACTGAGTCAGTCGATATGACAGAGCTGGTGAGGAGAATTGAGGAATCAATATATGATCTTGATGAGTTTGAAAAGGCCATGTCATGGGTAAAGAAATATGGACGTGAGGGAAAAGATTTAAATTCTCATGAAAATCAGCTATCTGCCGCAAAGAAGGAAGCAGATTGGGAGGTAGTTGTTAAAATGACCTTGATCGTTAGGGATTTAATGATCGGAAATCCAAAATTGAAGGAGATTGGTTTTGGAGAGGAAGCACTTGGCCACAATTCCATTGTGTCTGGTTTTCAGGGACAAAGGCAGTGGACAGATCATTTTCCAAATGGAGATTTTATGGAGGCTATGCTCAATTCCTCCTTTGACTGGAATGGGATTCGGGAAGCGTTTATGGTTGCTACAGAGAATGATAGCCTGAATGGTATTTCAATGTTATTTGGTCATTTACTCACCGACAGGGCACAAATATTTTCTGATGTAAGAACATACTGGAGCCCTGATGCGGTTAAAAGAGTTACCGGAAAAGAACTGGAAGGGAAAGCTGCAAATGGGATAATACACTTAATAAATTCTGGGTCTACTACCTTGGATGCAACCGGACAGATGAAAGTAACTGGAGAATCAGTTATGAAACCATTCTGGGAGGTTAGCGCTGAAGATGTAGAGGAGTGCATGAATGCAACTCAATGGGCCCCGGCTGACCTGGGCTATTTCAGAGGAGGTGGATTTTCAAGCCAGTTTCTGACTCTTGGCGAAATGCCTGTAACTATGTCGAGATTGAATATTGTTAAGGGGCTCGGGCCTGTGCTTCAAATTGCAGAAGGCTATACGGTAAATCTTGATCCGGAAGTAAATGGAATACTAGATAGTCGGACCAATCCGACCTGGCCAACCACTTGGTTTGTTCCAAACTTGTTGGAAACAGGGCCATTTAAGGATGTTTATTCAGTTATGGCTAACTGGGGTGCGAATCATGGCGCCATTTCTTATGGACATATTGGTCATCAATTGATTACACTAGCCTCTATGTTAAGAATACCGGTAAACATGCACAATGTGGATGAAAGCCGTTTGTTCAGGCCTTCTTCCTGGTCAGCTTTTGGAACCCAAAATACTGAAGGTGCAGATTTTCGAGCCTGCAACAGCTATGGGCCACTTTATAGATAAGGGTGTTTATTTAGTTTAATTAATTCATCTCGTACGTGAATGAGAAGATCATACTTGTTCTGGATTGTGGTGCCACAAATGTGCGAACCATAGCTGTAAATGAGTTTGGCAAAATCCTGGAAAGTCATTCCCTGTCTAACAATACGCGTCCTGACCCAGATGCAAAGAATCTGGTTATTTGGGATGTGTTTGAAATTTGGGATAAATTTAAAGAAACTACTACTGCCGTTTTAAGCAAAATTAATCCCGATGATGTAGCTGGGGTTACCGTTACCGCTTTTGGCGTAGATGGAGCACCATTTGATAAAGATGGGAATATGCTTCACCCGGTCATTTCATGGCAATGTTCACGGACAGAACCTATAATGAATTCCATTGACAAGTATATTTCAATGGATGAATTATACCAGATTAGTGGTGTCCAACCTTTTCATTTCAATACTATTAATAAACTCATATGGTTTAGGGAAAATAAGCCAGATATACTTGAGAAAACGGAGGCGTATCTGTTTATTCCTTCTATTTTCACCTATTTCTTAACAGGTGAATTAAACATTGACAGTTCTATGGCAGGAACATCCATGCTTACTGAACTAGAAACCCGCTCCTTTTCCGACCTGATTTTGGATCGAATTGGCGTATCAAAGGAAATTTTTCCGGACTGCCTTGAGCCGGGAGAATTGGTTGGCAGGATAAACCAGGAGGCTCAAAAACAGACTGGGATTCCATTGGGTACACCCGTTATAGCATCCGGCCATGATACCCAATTTGCTGTATATGGGTCAGGAGCAGGTGAAAATATCCCTGTACTTAGTTCTGGGACATGGGAAATACTTATGGTTCGGGCAAGGCAGGCAGATTCAAATATTAAGCAATTGCAAAAGGGTGTAACCAATGAGTTTGATGCTATACCTGGAATATATAATATTGGTTTGCAGTGGATCGCATCAGGGATGCTGGAGTGGGTAAAAAGAATGTTCTACTCAGAGTGTGAGATGAAAGGAAATATATATGAGTATATGATCTCAGAAGCTTCGAAGATTCTTCCGGGTTCTGATGTCATTTCTATAAAACCAGATTTTTTCAAAAAACCAGGTTCTGTTGGAGGAGTTATTTCTGGATTAACCATGGATACAACACGTGGTCAAATCTATAGGGCTGCTCTTGAGTCGCTTTCATATAGACTTAAAAAAGAGTTAAAAGAACTGGAAAAGTCTGGTGATTTTAAGGCCGAATCTTTGATCGTGGTGGGTGGCGGTTCAAGGAATTCGCTCTGGAACCAGATTCGGGCCGATGTTTTGAATTTGCCCATAAAAGTAATTGAACAAAAGGAAACTACGGTTCTGGGTGCTGCCTTATTCGCTTTGAGCGGTGTAGGTGTTTACAAATCGCCGGAGGAGGCCAGGAGTGTTATAGAGTATAAGGGAGAAGTGTTTGAACCAGGAACAAATTCTTCTGTCTATCAGGATTTAATATCCAGGTAGATTTCCTACATTGGATGGAATATAATGTCCTTGTTTGGAATAGGAATGTTGGTAGCTTTTAATCAAACTGAATTCAATTAGCCATGTCAAAAAGAGTTCTTTTAACCGGTGCATCTGGAACAGTTGGTTATGCAGCATTAAAAATGCTGGTCGAGGAGAGTAAGCATGAAATCACTGTATTTGATCTTGAAACGAAAAAATCCAGGAAGCTTCTCAGGAAATATAAATCCAGAGTAAAGTTGGTATTTGGAGACATTAGCAATAAGGATGATGTACGAAAGGTCAGTAAGGATAAGGATGTTGTAATTCATCTTGCTGCACTTATCCCGCCATTGGCTGATGACATGCCAGGACTGGCCTATAAAGTAAATGTTACAGGTACTAAGAATTTGGTTGAGTCACTCGAAATAAACTCCCCATATGCTTTTTTTGCTTATAGTTCCTCTGTGGCTACATATGGAGATAGGCTGAGTAATCCCGACATCTATACAACTGACCCTTTGATCCCCAGTGTTGGAGATGAATATGCTAAGACAAAAATTGAAGCAGAACAAATTATCCGGCAATCGAAGTTGAAGTGGACAATATTTAGATTGTCAGCCATTATGGGAAGCAACAATCATGAGACCGGGAAGCTCATGTTTCATATGCCTCTGAGTACTTCCATGGAAATTGCAACACCCCAGGATACAGCCAGGGCATTCGTTTATGCAGTTGATCATGCAGCTGAGCTCAATCACACTATTTTTAATCTGGGAGGAGGAGATAAATGCCGAATAAAATACCTGGATTTTATTTCAAAGTCGTTTGATATAGCAGGTTTAGGAGAACTTGACTTCCCGGAAAATACCTTTGCGGAGAGGAACTTTCACTGTGGCCATTATGCCGATGGTGATAAACTGGAGGAGATCCTGCACTTTAGACAAGATACAATAGATGATTACTTTATTAAGCTAGAGGAGGATACGCCATTTTTCAAGAAGTTAGTGACCCGGCTATTTAGCAAGCAAATTAAGAAAATGCTCCTTTCAAAATCTGAACCCTTAAATGCCAGGACCAATAACAATACCCAGTTAATTGAACGTTTCTTTAATTAAGCAGAAGCAAAATATCCCTGCTTAAAATATCCCATATAAATCGAGATTTTGGGTATTGCAATATATACTTGAATAAAAACTGAACAGGTATTTATTGGTATCAATACGTCTTTCGAGATGAAGAATTGGCGTGTTAGGCTCCACACAAAGATATTCGCGTACTTTTCCTTCCGCCTTAATGGCTTTAAGTTTCTGCTCACCTCCTGTGATATGAATATTGTAGGATTTTCTTAATGTGTCAAACAGGGATTTGTTTTCAAATGAGCGAGAGGTAAATCGAGGTAAATTCAGATTTGGAATGTAAGAAATATCGTAAAAAAGTGGTTCTTCCCCAACTAATCGAAGCCGCTCCATATAAATCAACCCACTTTCTTTTTCAAGCTCAGAAAGGGGGAATATAAAAGGCTCTTCCCATGGCCGAATTATCGGTTTTACCAGGATTCTGGTGGTGAGATCGAGGCCCTCCAATGCACTGGTTGTTCCTGCAATAGATAGAATGCCAATGCCCTTTGGCTTTTTATTAACAATGCTCCCTTTTCCTTTTCTCTTCCGAATAAAACCATCCTTAACCAGATCATCAAGTGCATGTCTTACAGTAGGTCGGGTTAGCTTATGGGTAATACAGAGTTCATTTTCTGATGGAAGGACATCATCCTCCTGAAATACTCCGTCAACAATATGTTTCCTTAATATTTCATACAATTGCTTGTATTGAGGTAAATTCGATTTGGCCATCTTAACACAAAATATTCCGTTTATTACTTGGTGCAAAGGTATAAGAAAACATGAAAAAATGACTATTATGTATTGATAAAATGAACAACCTGTTATAACAAGTTGTTCATTAATGTGTAAATAATATTAATAAATATCATACATATAGTAAGTTATGTATTTGTAAAAAATAATTATTAAAATACATATACTGACAAGTTATTTTGTTATTTTTGTAGGTCAATAGACAATAATTATTAGAATTTTACTTATGGCAACACCGGTAATCATGCCCAGGCAGGGACAATCTGTTGAAACCTGTATTATTACACAATGGATGAAGGAAAAGGGTGATAAAGTTGAATCAGGAGATTTACTTTTCTCTTATGAGACGGATAAAGCAGCTTTTGATGAAGAATCTGCCATTACGGGCATCCTCTTAGATGTTTTCTATAATGATGGGGATGAGGTACCTGTACTTACCAATGTTTGTGTGATAGGAGAGGAAGGTGAAAGTGTGGATGAATTTAAACCTTCTGACATAGTTGATGATACAAAAAATGAATCCCCGCAAAAGATTGAATTATCAGAAAAGGAATTGGGCGAAAAAGAAGAGCCTCCCACAGGAAAAATAGGAATGCTTGATACGGAAAAACTGAAAATCTCTCCCCGAGCACGAAAAAAAGCAGCTGAACTGGGATTGATTGTACAGGGTATTAAAGGGTCTGGGCCGGGCGGAAGAGTTATTGAGTCAGACGTTATTTTAGAAGCTGGCAAGCAACCATTTATTACACCTCTCGCTCGCAAAAAAATGGAAAAAGACCAGCTGGTTTATAACAGACAGCAATTCAGCAAAGGTGAACGGGTTACTTCCAGGGATTTGTTAGGTGGAAAAACCGAACCAGGCAATGAGTTTGAAATTGTTCCATTATCAAGGATGAGGAAGCTAATTGCAGAGAATATGTTCCAATCTTTAAGAAACTCGGCTCAACTAACTCACCACCTCAGTGCGGATGCCCGAAGGATTTTAAACCTGAGGACTTTTGTTAAGCCAAAGGCTGAAGAAGGTGTTTTACCGAATATTACCTTGAATGATATGGTCTGTTATGCTGTCGTTCGGGCACTGAAGAAACATCCCAACCTAAACGCCCACTTCAAGGAGGATCATACTGTACAGTACAGGCCAGTTCATCTTGGATTTGCAGTCGATACGGAACGTGGATTAATGGTTCCGACATTAACAAATGCGGATACATTTACCCTGCCCGATTTTGCAAAAGAAATGAAAAGCCTGGCAGAGAAATGTCAGTCAGGAAATATTGATCCGGACCTTCTAATGCCTGATGCAGCCACTTTTACCGTTTCAAACCTGGGAGCTTTTGGTATTGAGATGTTTACTCCTGTACTAAACTTGCCTCAGGTAGGAATTTTAGGTGTGAATACCATTCAATTGAAGCCTGCTGATATTGGTGGAGGTGTAATAGGATTTGTTCCCTTTATTGGACTTTCACTTACTTACGATCACCGTGCAGTAGATGGGGCCCCGGCCTCTCTATTCCTGAGAACAATAAAAGAAGAAATAGAAAGCTTTGAAGAAACTGTTTGATCTGATTTATTAAAAATATATTATGCCTAAGAACTTATTTATTGACCCAAAAACAGTCCGGAAACCAGGAAAAATTACTTTTCAACCCATTCCGGTAAATGAATATCAGAAAACCATTGAAGAGGAGAAAGCCAACTTCTCAAATGATGATTTTCTGAAAATTTACAAGGATATGATGATTATCCGTGAGTTTGAGCTTATGCTCAATAAGATTAAAACTACCAATGAATATAACGGGATAAGTTATAATCATCCAGGTCCTGCTCACCTGTCGATAGGGCAGGAAGCTTCCGCAGTTGGGATGGCCTATGACCTTTCTGTAGAGGATATAATTTTCGGGTCTCACCGTAGCCACGGGGAAATTTTAGCAAAAGGTCTATCTGCTATTTCCCGGCTTGAGGAAAAGCAGCTCAATTCCATAATGACCAGCTACCTTGGTGGAAAAACACTATCAGTAGTGGAGAAAAATTTCCAAGGCAAAGAGAATGAATTGGCCATTGATTTCTTATTATATGGGACCCTGGCTGAAATTTTTGCAAGGGAAACAGGTTTTAATAAAGGTCTGGGTGGTTCCATGCATGCATTTTTTCCTCCTTTCGGAATTTATCCAAACAATGCTATTGTAGGTGGTTCAGGGGATATTGCTGTGGGTGCTGCCCTTTATAAGAAGGTAAATAAGAAGCAGGGCATTGTTGTAGCCAATATTGGAGATGCATCAATGGGATGCGGCCCTGTTTGGGAAGGAATGATGTTTTCTGCAATGGACCAGTATAAAACCCTTTGGGAAGGTGATTATAAGGGTGGCCTTCCGGTTCTGTTCAATTTTATGAACAACCAGTATGGCATGGGAGGTCAGACCAAAGGTGAAACTATGGGATATGATATCCTGGCCAGGGTAGGTGCAGGCGTAAACCCTGAACAAATGCATGCCGAAAGAGTAGATGGCTATAACCCACTAGCGGTAATTGATGCTTTCCGGCGTAAAAAGAAGTTGCTAATTGAAGGAAAAGGTCCCGTATTGCTTGATACACTTACCTATCGTTATAGTGGCCATTCCCCTTCCGATGCATCTTCTTACAGATCAAAAGAAGAAGTGGATGCCTGGATGAAAGAAGATTCCCTGCTATATTTTGAAACAGAACTGACAAATGCAGGCATTGCCAGCAAAGCTCAGGTTGAAGAGATTAAGGAATATGTGAAAGATAAGATTACTCATATTACCCGACTGGCAACCAACGATGACTTATCACCACGAATGAACATGGTGAAAAATCCTGATGCCATTGGGGAAATGATGTTTTCAAATGAGTCAATATCAGCCATGGAAAACAGGCCTCCTGAAGTAAATCATCCAATGAATGAAAACCCCAGGGTGAAACAAATTGCCAGGAAAGAGAGGTTCGGCCTTGACAAAGAAGGAAAACCTTTTTCAAAAGTAAAGACCTATCAATTACGTGATGGAATTTTTGAAGCAGTGATCGATCGATTTTATAAAGACCCAACACTTGTTGCCTATGGGGAAGAAAACAGAGAATGGGGTGGTGCTTTCGCTGTTTACCGGGGCCTAACAGAGGCATTGCCTTTCCAGCGGCTTTTTAATTCACCGATTTCTGAAGGAGCTATTGTTGGAACGGCTATAGGGTATGCAATGTGTGGTGGGAGAGTGATCCCGGAAATTATGTATTGTGATTTTCTGGGTAGATCGGGAGATGAAGTATTCAACCAATTACCCAAATGGCAGGCCATGAGTGGAAATATTTTAAAGATGCCACTTGTATTACGAGTCTCTGTAGGATCAAAGTATGGAGCTCAGCATTCCCAGGACTGGTCCTCACTGGTAGCCCATATACCCGGGTTGAAGGTGGTTTTTCCGGCTACACCCTATGATGCGAAAGGATTGATGAATTCTGCCCTTCAGGGTACCGACCCGGTTGTTTTCTTTGAAAGTCAGCGTATTTACGATATTGGTGAACTATTTCATACAGAAGGTGTTCCTGAAGAATACTATGAAATTCCTATTGGTGAACCAGATATCAAACGGGAGGGCAAAGATTTAACTATTTTGAGCATTGGTGCCACCCTGTATAAGGCCATGGAAGCAGCGAATATACTATCAGAAAAATATGGAATGGAAGCTGAAGTTATTGATGCCAGGAGCCTGGTGCCATTTAATTATGAACCAGTTTTAAAGTCCTTGCAAAAAACAGGTAAAATACTTCTAACAAGTGATGCATCCGCCAGAGGATCTTTTATAAAAGATATGGCATCAACTATTACCGAACTTGCATTTGACGATTTGGATGCTCCACCAGTGGTAGTTGGTTCACGTAATTGGATTGTACCGGCTCATGAGTTAGAGGATTATTTTTTCCCGCAGGTTGATTGGATCCTTGATGCCATTCATAAAAAGATAATGCCATTGAAAGCATATGTAGTTAAAAACAACAGCTCAATTGATTCTGATTTGCAAAGGTTTCAGGAAGGTATATAGTTTATTAGTAAAATTCACTATTTTTATGATTTCTAACTAAACTTTAAAGTGTCTAATGGAAACGGCAAATATCAATCAACAGGAACTAGTACCCAATGAAAATGGCATTGATCCGAATCTTACACAGTCTAAATACGCCAAAGGGGGAGGAAAAGAAACTTTATACAGGGTAACTATCCGAAGCCAAATAAGGCTTATTGGGATTATGGATAGCAAGGCAAACTTGATAATAAGTATGAATACGCTGTTAATTACTGGTACACTTGGATTATTAACAGGTTCCCTGTTTTTTATTGATGCGCCAAGAGAAATGAAGCTGGTAGATTATGTTCCTTTTCTAGCCCTGCTCTTTTTTGCTATAATTGCGATGACTTATGCAATTCTTTCCACCAGGACTGATTTAAGTATAAAGAAATTCAGAGCAAAAACCAGTCCCATGCAATTTACCTTATCACATCAGAAAAAAACTCCGGTAGATGAGTATCTAAGTTATATGGAAAAGGTGATTTCTTCGAATGAACTGATTTATGAGAACCTAAACCTTGATTTGTATTTTCTGAGTAAGGTAGTGTCCAGGAAGTCTCATTATCTCAATATTTCCTATACTATGTTCCTTATTGGACTAATTCTCTCTGTGGTTCTATTCCTTGTTATTACTGTGTTTTGATTTTTATTGAGCTCTTAGATTCAATTCCTAGGTATAAGATTTGTAGTGCATTTCTATCATTGCCTTGATATGCTAATTAGGACGGTTTCATTTTTTATTAGTAGAGCTACGAGGAGAGAACTTCTAAATTAAATAATCAATTGTATTAAATTGTTTTTACTATTCAAAAAAATCTCCGGGACAATAACACAATACAAAAATGACGGACCTACTTAAAATTGGTGTTAATACACATATCCATACGCCCTATTCTTTTAGTGCATTTTCTTCTATGGATCAAATCTTTGATATAGCTTATAAGGAGAATATTAAAGTGATAGGCATAAGTGACTTCTATACGGATGATGGCTATGATGAATTTAATAGTCTGGCCAAAAGACATAGGGTTTACCCTATCTTCTGCATGGAGTATATTGGCCTTTTAAAGGAGAAACAGGAACAAAATATCAGGGTAAATGATCCCAACAACCCGGGAAGGACATACCTCTGTGGTAAAGCATTTGGCTTTCCCTTTGCTTTAAATAAAAAATATTCAGATAAGCTCTCAGAATTAACTCGGGAAAGCCAGGATCAGGCAAGGGCTATGGTATTGAAAGCGAATAACTATTTTGCTTCCCTTGGACTTTCTATTCATCTTGATTTTGAGGAGATTAAGCAAAAATATGCCCGGAACATGGTCCGGGAGAGACATATTGCAAGAGCAATTAGAATTGCTTCATGCCAGGAATCCAAAACTGAGGAAGAGTGTATAAATATGCTAGGTCTTATCCTTGAAACAGGTATCGATGAAGCTATATTGAAGCAGGATGCTTTTCTGGAAAATCTAATTAGATCAAAATTATTAAAAAAGGGTGGGTTCGCATTTGTTGAAGAAACAGAAAGTGCATTTTTGCCAGTTTCTGAGCTAGTTGAACTAATTATCGATGGAAAAGGAATTCCTTGTTACCCGGTTTTGCTTGATGATCAAAAGGGGAATTTTACAGAATTTGAAAAGGATTGGGAGCAGCTTTGTTCTGAGCTTGTTGGTCTTGGAATATTTGCTATTGAACTAATTCCAGTTCGAAACGATCCTAATATTCTTAAAAAGTTCGTTAAGTTTTTTAAAAAAAAGAATTTCATTATTACCTTTGGTACAGAGCATAATACGCCAGATTTAATACCTCTTACAGTCCTCAGTAAGGATGGGCAACCACTGGATGACGAGTTGAGAGAAATTGGTCTTGATGGAGCTTGTGTTTTAGCAGCGCATCAACATTTAGTGACTGAAGGCAAGGAAGGGTATATAGATTCAAATGGTGAAGCAAAATTTAGCCAGATAAAAGATTTTGTTTCATTAGGAAAAGATGTTTTGTTAAACTTCTTAACATATTGATAAATAATGCAAATAGATACGGAAATCCTTTATTTTGAATTACTTCCGGCCATCCGGGGAATCTTTTTAAGAAGTTCTTTTGTTACCGTAAATGTAACATTGAATGAATCTTCAAATACAATAGCTAAAACGAAAAGTGCATTCAATATCTGGAAGCAAAAACGATCAGATTTAAATTCATTGTACCTTGATAATGATTTAAAGATCAGTGATATATTGAAAGCCGTTAAGTCCTTTGAAAATGGTCTGAGTACGGAGCAAAAAAGACTTCCTTCTTTTATTTTCATTCAGGATACGGGTCTCATTAATGTTTGGCCAAGCACCCAAATTGCTGGTGATGATTTGGAGGATGAGCTTGTATATTATAATCCCAAGCACCTTCACCAGAAGGTTGTAGTGATCACAGGTGGAGCACAGGGATTTGGTGAGGGTATTGCTGTTAGGGCTTTCAAAGAAGGCGCACATGTTGTGGTAGCCGATTTGAATGAAAAGCTTGGATCCAATCTGGTTAGAAAATGGAAAGGCGAGAGTGATACTGGGAATAGAATGATGTATTTTTACGCAGATGTAACCAATGAGGAATCAGTCAGGAATTTAATAATGAAAATAGTTGATAATTTTGGAGGCATAGATATATTGATTAGCAATGCTGGAGTGTTAAGGGCTGGTGGTCTGGATGAATTAAAAACAAGTGACTTCGAATTTGTGAATGATGTAAACTACAAAGGTTTTTTCTTGTGTAGCAAATATGCATCCCGTGTAATGAAAATACAAAATAAGTTCAACCCATCTGGATACTGCGATATAATTCAGATAAACTCAAAATCAGGCCTAGAGGGAAGTCAGAAGAACTTTGCCTATGCCGGAAGTAAATTTGGAAGTATTGGGTTGGTTCAATCCTTTGCCCTTGAGCTGATTGAGAACCGGATAAAAGTAAATGCTATTTGTCCGGGGAACTATTTTGATGGGCCTCTCTGGTCCGATCCGGAAAATGGTTTATTTGTTCAGTATCTGCGTGCTGGCAAAGTTAAAGGAGCTAAAAATATTGCTGATGTAAAAAGATTTTATGAAAGTAAGGTGCCCATGAACAGGGGTGTTACTGTTGATGATGTGATGCTGGCCATTTTATATGCATCAGACCAGAAATATGAAACTGGTCAGGCAATTCCGGTAACTGGTGGACAGGTGATGAGATAATTCTGGAAGATTGTAGGAATTGTTTAAATTTGTTTAGATAAATTCCAAATTATTATTCTTATACCTTGATAAAATGGAAAAATTAGAAAAATTGTTCCTTACAACAATTAAGAATAAATGGACGCTTATTGGCTTTTTGTTATTTTTTTCCTTTTTCCCCACTACAATTGCGCAGGAACCTGTAAATGCTGGTCAGCATGAGATAAATTCTAAGGTCGAAATATACAATGACCAGGATTGGCTATTGTTTGAAGAAGTTGAACCACTGAGATTATCCCTGGCCTTTGATAGAAAATTATTTCGTAAAAACACAATAAAAGAAGAGTACCAGCCTGCAGTTCTATCTGTACATTTACCGGATACGGTTATTGATAGGGATATTCGAATTCGTGCCAGAGGAATCACACGGAAAACAATTTGTACTTTTCCTCCTATTAAACTAAACCTGAAAGAGGCTGATTTGGGTGATACACAGCTGAAGCACCAATCTACCTTGAAAATGGTCACCCATTGTAAAAATTCCAATATGTACCAGAAGTACATATTTAAAGAATATTTGGTATATAAGCTTTATAATCTTCTAACTGACTATAGTTTAAAGGTCAGACTTGTACAAATCGATTACATTGATACAGGTCCTAAACAGAAAGTAATAACCAAATATGGATTCCTGATTGAGCACATCGATGCACTGGCCAGGCGAATGGATTGCGAAGAGGTCGAAAATGAATATCTCCCTCAAAAAAATATGAACAAAGAAATTATGCCTCTGCTTTGTGTTTTTCAGTATATGATGGGGAATACCGACTGGAGCCTGGCAGGTTTACATAATATTAAAGTTATACAATCAAAAAACCCTACTGATTTTGAACCTTACCCTATACCTTATGATTTTGATTATGCAGGTTTTGTGGATACAGAATACGCAATTCCGGCTGAGGGACTGGGACTTGATTCTGTTAAGGATAGATATTACAGGTGTATTTGCTTTGAAGAATCCTCTATATTTGAATCTGTTGATTTAATAGCTTCTAAAAAGGATGCCATGTTCAAATTAATTGAAGATTTTGAATACCTGACTAAAAATGAAAAAGCTTTTCTTACCAAATATTTGAATGACTATTTTGAACCCATGGAAAACGATAAGGTTATTAGAAGAGATTTAATTGATCCTTGTATTAAATAAGGAGTAATATGAGTTTATCATAATGTTAAATAAAATATATATAAGTAAGCCTATCATAGCACTTTTGTTCTGGTTAGTTTTCCTTTTACCCTCCGGTGTATTAAATGCACAGGGTTTAGATGATGATAAAGACCTTTTGCTTGATACCACATCTGTAGTAAGTATTGATTCAGAAGTGGATTGGGACTTATTTGGAAATCAGGATCTACTTAGATTATCCCTTTCCTTCGATATGAAGGAGTATAAAAAATATGCTACTGAACCCAAATACCAGGAAGCCGTTCTAACTATTCATGGGATGGATGGATCTATTGATAAAAAGGTAAGAATAAAACCCCGGGGAGAATTTCGGAGGAAGTATTGTTCATTTCCACCCTTGAAAGTAAATGTTAAGAAAACTGATTTTGATAATGACTATTTAGATAAACAAACGACATTTAAATTTGTAACACATTGTAAAAATTCAAGTCTTTTTGAATCATATTTATTGAAGGAGTTTCTTGTTTATAAGCTCTTTAATCAATTATCAGATATGAGTTTTAAAGTCCGGCTTATTCAAATGGAATATATTGATACGGGTAAAAAGAAAAAGGTTTATTCGAAGTATGGTTTTATTATTGAACATGTAAATTCAGTCGCTTCAAGGAACAATGCTTTTGTTTTGAAGAACGAGAAGCTCGGTCAGGCTATTATGGATAAAGATCATATGGCTTTGGTTGCATTATTTGAATATATGGTTGGCAATCCTGATTGGTCCATTACCGGCTTACACAATATGAAAGTCTTGAAAATAAATGATATAAACCTCCCTAATCCATTGCCTGTACCCTATGATTTTGACTATTCAGGGATTATTAATACGGAATATGCCATACCATCAGAAGATTTGGGGATTGAGTCAATAACAGAGAGATTGTATAGAGGAATCTGCCTTCCTGAAGAGGCTTTAAGAAATGGCAAAGAAGTCTTACTTAAGAATAAAGATGAACTATTTAGAATTATTGAAGAATTTTCATATTTAAATAAGAGAGAACGCAAAGAGCTAAGCAGTTATCTGAATACTTCTTTTGATATTATTGAATCTGAATCCTCTTTTAATCGTGAAATTATTAATAATTGTATAGATTGAAATAATTGATATAAATGAAATCAAAAGCTGTTAGAATATACGGGAAGAGAGATCTTCGATTAGAAGAATTTGATCTTCCACCAATGAAAGAAGATGAGATCCTTGCGAGGGTAGTTTCGGATAGTATTTGCATGTCAACACACAAGGCTGCATTGCAGGGAATAGAGCACAAGAGGATTCCTAATGATGTGCATAAGAACCCCACCATTGTTGGCCATGAATTTAGTGGTGAAATTATCGCTGTAGGCGAAAAATGGGCTGATCAGTTCCAGTCCGGGCAAAAGTTCTCCATCCAACCTGCTTTAAACTATAAAGGCAGCCTCGATGCCCCGGGCTACTCGTATAGATGGATAGGGGGCAATGCCACACATATAATTATTCCAAATGAAGTCATGGAAATGAATTGCTTACTGGCCTATGATGGACCTGGGTTTTATCCGGCCTCATTATCGGAGCCTCTTTCCTGTGTGATTGGAGCATTTCATGCAAATTACCATATGAAACCTGGGAAATATAACCATCATATGGATATACAGGAGAAGGGGAATATGGCAATTCTGGCAGGAGCCGGACCTATGGGACTTGCGGCCATCAATTATGCCCTGTACAGGGAAAGAAAACCTTCGCTTCTGGTGGTAACCGATATCGATGACCAGAGATTGAATAAAGCCGAGTTGTTATACTCTAAAGAACTTGCGTCAAAAATGGGGGTAGAGCTTGTTTACATGAATACAGGTAAATCCAGAGTGGCTGATAAAGACCTTTTGAATCTAGCGGGTGGAGAGGGATTTAACGATGTATTTGTTTTTGCCCCGGTACCAGAGGTGATTGAACTCGGTGATAAAATATTGGCCAGGGATGGTTGTCTAAATTTCTTTGCAGGACCTTCCAATCCGGATTTTTCAGCTAAATTCAATTTCTATAATTTGCATTATAATTCAACGCATGTGGTTGGAACCAGTGGTGGCAATAACGATGATATGAATGAGGCCCTTGAATTAATGGCAAAGGGCCTGGATCCTTCAGGTCTAATTACTCATATTGGAGGACTGAATGCTGTAATTGATACTACCTTGAATTTGCCTGGAATTCCAGGAGGTAAAAAGCTAATTTATACCAATATAAACCTGGAACTAACTGCCATTGATGATTTTGAGCAATTGGGCGAAAATAACCCCCTCTTTAAATCTCTTGCAGAAATTACTTCCAGGCACAATGGCTTATGGTCTGTTGAGGCGGAGGCATTTCTATTAAAGAATGTGTCAAAACTTTCCTAGCTGCTCATTTTTGAGATTTTGAGCGAAAGATTCTGAGATGTAGTTTTCATCTGACATGCATACATTGGATGCAAATTGAATGCCGGTTTGAACTAAAAAGTCCCAATCGGTATTTACTAGGGCTATAAGATCATCTCTTATGATTTTCTTTTTGTTCAGACTATAAATTAGTCCTGCATTAAAATTGTCTCCAGCTCCAATGGTTGAAACGGGGGTAATCTCAGGTGTAATGAAATGTTTTTGATAATACTTTGTTTGCAATAATACTCCCTGCTTGCCCATGGTGTAGATCAAACACGGGTTAACTGTTTTTATTTTGCTAAATACTTGTATTGGATCCTCCGTATTAAATATATAGTTAAAGTCTTCATCAGATCCTCTAACAATATCAGCAAGTAGAATATTTTCCTCTATAATAGGTATTAAAGTGGAAATCTCATCTAAATGAACCTCCCTGAAATTTGGATCATAAACAATTAATGCCCCTGCACTCCTGGCCTGTGATATTATCTTCTTTACTTTTTCCCTGAGCAGCGGATTTATTGCAAACCACGATCCCATCAAAAAGATATCATCTCCAGTAAATTCAGGGAGTGGTATATTAAATCTTTCCGCAGGAGGATCAGAAAAGAATTTATACCGGGCCTCATTCCTATCATTCAAAATAGCATTTGAAATGGTCGTTTTGCCATCCTTATGACGGTATACATTTTCAAGGCTAACATTATTCTTTTGAAAAAAAATCTCCAGTTTTGCCCCATCTTCATCGAGTCCGAATTCAGTTAAAATATGGACGGGAAGGTTTAGGCGTCCTAATGAAACGGCAGTATTGATTGCAGATCCACCAGCAATGGCTTTAATTTGTTTTCCCTCTTTGAAAATTAATTCTAATAGGCATTCCCCAAGTGTATAAATCATGATCTAACTATTTTTTAAAACAGATATATCTAAGCCTTCCTGTGTATTAATAAAATCGATAAGTTTTCTCTGAATAAAGTTTACTCCACCGCTGGATTCTGACTCAATATTCAACGGCATAACCGGGTCATGTAAGGACATGCGTAAAAGAAACCAACCATCGCCATGATTTTTGTCGCATTTTACCCGTATCCCTTCATAGTTATCCGGCACAATAGACCACCCCTCTACCTTTTTTGAATAGGCCTCTATTTCATGGAGTATTTTCAAACCTCTGTCCTTAAAGTTTTCATCCAGGATTTTTATCCTGTACTCTTCTGATTCTAAAGGAATATTGAGATCTGCAATAAGATCTGCCAGCATTCCTTGTCCTTCAATCTTCATTCTGGCCATTTTTACTAGGATAAGTGCAGCCAGGTAGGCCCCATCATCCAACCATTGATTCTCCTTTATCGCCGCATGGCCGGAGGTTTCTATGGCCAGATGGCACTCCTTTCCATTATTATCAAGAGAAATACCCTCATTAATAACGTTTCTGTAGCCTCGCTTAAACCGGTGATGCTTCCCTTTGAGTTTTAGGTTGATAAATTGATTTAGACCATCAGAAGTAATAGAGTCAGTTACTATCCAACTTTGTGGGTATTTTTCAAGGACAATAGCTGAAACCAGGGCTATCAGGCTATTTCTGTTCATTGGATTCCCCTGGTGGTCAACAAAAGCAGCCCTGTCAACATCCGTATCAAAGATAATACCCAGATCTGCCTTATGATGAATTACAGCTTCGGTAATTGCTTGCATAGCCTCCGAATTTTCAGGATTTGGAATATGATTCGGAAACATTCCATCCGGTTCCAGAAAAAGGCTGTTTTGAATCTCTGCTCCCAATGGTTCAAGTACTTTGCTGGCGAAAAATCCGCCGGAACCATTACCTGCATCAACAATAATCTTAAATCCCTTTAATGCCAGGTCATTTTTCTTATAAGGGTCAATCCCATGGCTAATAATATCTCGTAAATGAGTACTATATCTGTCCATTAAATCAATTTTTTCAATCCTGGTTTCGGAACTACTTGTATTATCAAGTTGCTCAGCAATTTCAAGAATGGCACTGATGTCTTTTTTTTCTAAGCCCCCAACTGGAGTAAAAAATTTCATCCCGTTTCTGTTAAAGGGGAGATGACTGGCGGTAATCATAATGGCTCCATTCATTCCATATTCCTCAAATTGAGTACTCATGAACATGGCAGGAGTGGAAGCTATCCCAGCATCATAAACTTTACCTGATTCAGCATTAATACCCGAGCTAATAGCTTTTTTTAAGTCATTTCCTGTAATTCTGGGGTCTCTGCCAATGGCTATTTTTAGTGGCTTTATTGCCATGGGTGAATTAGATCCCAGCCAGATTAGAAATGCCCTTCCAAGTAGATAAGCCACATTTCCATCTAAATTAACTTTTTCTCCTTCTATTCCATCTATGGCAACTCCTCTGATATCGGAGCCATTCTGCAGTTTTTTCCAATCCATTGGATTTATATTTTAATTTATTAATTCTTACTTTAGCAAAAGTATAAAATTTGATAAATGCATGCTACAATATCATTAGAATGAACTGAAACTTTTTTTGAGGACTCGTATTTTTTTTGCAAACTCCAATAATTGTGTATATGTTAGAAGTTTAAAAAGTACAATTGTATTTATCTTAAAGAAATTCTATTATTTAACTTAATTGTATGTATTATGGTGAGAAAATTAGGAGCAGAATTTATTGGGACCTTCTGGTTAGTACTTGGAGGAGCTGGAAGTGCTGTTCTGGCAGCTTCATTTCCTGATGTAGGAATTGGCCTGTTGGGAGTTTCCATCGCGTTTGGGCTTACCGTTCTTACAATGGTGTATGCCATTGGACATATTTCCGGTTGCCATTTAAATCCGGCTGTATCTTTTGGTTTATGGTCTGGTGGTAGGTTCCCTGCTTCAGATCTGGTTCCATATATTATTTCGCAGGTTTTGGGTGCCATTGCGGCTGCTGGAGTCCTGTACTTCATAGCAAGTGGAAAGGCTGGCTTTGATATTAGCAGCGGTTTGGCTTCAAACGGATATGGAGAACATTCACCAGGAGGCTATTCCCTTATATCTGGCCTGGTTATTGAAATTGTTATGACATTTATGTTTGTTCTCGTTATTATGGGAGCTACTGATAAGCGTGCTCCAAAAGGTTTTGCTGGTATCGCAATAGGCCTTATGCTGACGCTGATTCATTTAATTAGTATACCAGTTACAAATACCTCAGTAAATCCTGCTCGTAGTACTGGTCCTGCAATATTTGTAGGAGATTGGGCATTATCACAATTGTGGATGTTTTGGGTAGCACCTATTGCCGGAGCCATTCTGGCTGGTCTCGCTTACCGTGTATTTTTTGAAGAAAAGAAAGTAGAAGAATAGGCTTGTTTTTTCTTGCCAGATATCAAATAAAAGTTTAAAATAGTTGGGTAAAAAAACTATTTTGAACTTTGTTGTTTTATAAATAATAAATTCTAGAGTATGAATGTTTCAGATTTTTTAGTAAAAGAGGAAGAAAAAGTAGATTTAAAGAATTACCACACCTGTATTCCCAATAATGGTGTAACCAAAAAAGAAGCCAAAAGAGACCTGGAGGATAATCTCGAGAGAATGGCTGAGCTTCAGGATATTCTCTATGCTTATAACAAATATGGTCTTCTAATAATTTTCCAGGCTATGGATGCAGCCGGGAAAGATAGTGCCATCAAGCATGTTATGACAGGCGTAAATCCGCAGGGAACGCAAGTTTTTAGCTTTAAGCAACCCTCAAAAAATGAACTTGATCATGACTATCTATGGAGGACCTCCAAATCACTGCCTGAAAGGGGTCGTATTGGAATATTTAACAGGTCCTATTATGAAGAGGTATTGGTAGTTAAGGTTCATAATCTTATTAAATATCAAAATTTACCGGAAGAGTTTACAAAAGGGAATATATGGGAGAGAAGATATCGTCAGATTCGGGATTTTGAAAGGTATGCCCATGAAAATGGAATTATTACGATAAAATTTTTCCTCCATCTTTCAAAGGAAGAACAAAAGCAAAGGTTTCTGAAAAGGTTGGAGACACCATCCAAAAATTGGAAGTTTTCTGCTTCTGATCTGAAGGAAAGAGAACATTGGGATGAATACCAGAAATGTTACCAGGAAGCCATATCTGAAACAAGCACAGTAGATTCTCCCTGGTATATTATCCCGGCGGATGAAAAGCCCTATGCCAGGTACCTGATTTCAGAAGCAATTATCAATACACTTGAAAGTTTTGATATGAAATACCCCAGCTTGAGCGAAGATCAAATTAAAAATCTGGAGTTATATAAAAAGCAATTGTCCGAAGAATAAGGGAGATCTATTTATTTTTTTGTGCAGCTTGTCTTGATTTTGATCCAAGATATCCACCATGGTGCCTTAAAGCATAATCCTGGGCTGAAAAATCAATCTTTTTCATCATACAAACTACCAATGCATCACCAATTACTGTCATAACAGTAGTTGAGGTGGTAGGAGATAGGCCAAGTGGACAAACTTCTTTTGGATTACCAGTTTGTATCAACACATCAGCCAGCCTGGCGAGAGGACTATCTTCCTGACTGCTTATGACAATAATTGGCAAGTTTGGATTCAGGTTTTTTGCCAATTCTACAAGTTCTATTATTTCCCTCGTTTTTCCGGAATTCGAAATCAGAAGAAATACATCATTCCTCTGGATAACTCCTAAATCCCCATGTTGTGCATCGCTGGGATGTAAAAATATGGAAGGGGTTCCTGTTGAACTAAATGTAGTAGCAATATTGATGGCAATCTGACCCGCTTTTCCCATCCCGCTGGTAATAACCTTCCCATGCTGATTATGAACTTTTTCATATATCAGATCCAATGCCTCATCAAAATCGGTGGTTACTGGGATATTTAAGATTGCACTGGCCTCATCTCTGAGTATCTGTTTAATAGTATCTGACATAATAAATTTATTTCAAGTGAATTTGCAAACATAATCAAATTCACATTTATCTTTATTTGATAAGGTTGATTAATTCCAGAAAAAGTCAGGTGATCCTTACTAAGTAAAAAAGTTCCAGGTATGGAAAAAACATGATGGTGCTTAAAGAAATATCTGAGGCATTTTTGTTAATTTAGCCATCCTTAATATTTCCTGAGTTTCCCAATTGTAAATTCGACTGATTATGCACATAGAAAACGATAAAAGAATAGTAATGACTCTTGATGCCGGTGGTACGAATTTTGTTTTTTCAGCTATGCAGGGTGGTAAAGAAATAGTTGAAACTATAAGCCTGCCATCCAATGCATCAAATCTTGATCTTTGCCTCGAAACTCTGGTTAAAGGATTTAGTAGCATTCGGCAATCGCTAAAAATAGAACCGGAAGCGATTAGTTTTGCCTTTCCCGGTCCGAGTGATTACCCGGCCGGAGTGATAGGTGATTTGCCAAACCTTCCTGCATTCAGGGGAGGGATAGCTCTGGGTCCAATGTTGGAACATGAATTTAAAATGCCTGTCTATATTAATAATGACGGGAGTTTATTTGCTTACGGTGAGGCTATTGCAGGATTTCTACCATACATTAATGGCTTATTGGAAAAGGGTGGTAGTCCCAAAATATATAAGAATCTTATTGGGTTTACACTGGGAACGGGTTTTGGAGGAGGTATTGTAATAAATGGAAAGTTGTTGGTGGGAGATAATTCTCTTGGAGCAGAGGCATGGCTGCTTCGTGATAACAGTGATTTGACAATGAATGTGGAAGAAAGTATTAGCATTCGCGCAATAAAAAAAGCTTATGCATCTTTTGCAAACATTAGTATTGACCTTGCCCCAGAACCGAAGGATATTTTTGAAATTGCCATGGGGCTGCAAAAAGGAGATGAAAATGCTGCTGTAAAATCTTATGAAAAGATGGCTACTGCCCTGGGAGAAGCAATGGCAACAGTAGTGACCCTGGTAGATGGACTGGTTGTCATTGGAGGTGGTATTTCTGCGGCTCACCCTATATTTCTTAAGAAAACAGTGGAAGCTATGAATAGTTCCTTTACCACACCTGGAGGGGAAAAATTTCCACGCCTGGCAGAAAGAGTGTTCAACCTGGAGAATGAAGATAGCCTGAGACAGTTTATTAAGGGGGAATCGAAGCAGATCAATATTCCACACACAAACAAAAAATTATTGTATGACCCATTGGCCAGAACAGGAGTTGGAATATCCAGATATGGCACCAGTCGCTCTATTGCATTGGGTGCCTATGCTTTTGCTCTGGATAAGCTGGATGAATAAAATTACCTAATGTAGAAAACATATATCATGAAAATAGATTTTAGGGAACTAAAACCAGACTCTAGCCAGAGTCATTTTGAAAAAGTTCCGGTTATGATTTTTGAAAATGCCGGAGAGGCTTCATTAAAGGTGGCAAAAGAGATTGCTTCTCTTATTAGAGAAAAAAATAAGCAGGGAAAATCCTGCGTTTTAGGCCTTCCAACTGGTTCAACACCCATTGGGGTATACGTGGAGTTAGTTCGCTTGCATGAAGAGGAAGGATTGAGCTTTGAGAATGTGGTAACTTTCAATACCGATGAATATTACCCGATAGAACCCACAAAGCTCCAGAGTTTCAGCCGGTATATGCAGGAATATCTATTTAATCATATAGATATAAAAGCAGAAAATATTCATATCCCTGATGGAACGATTTCCATTGATAAAGTAACGGAGTATTGTAGAGATTATGAGAAGAGTATTATCGATAGCGGTGGAATTGATCTTCAGTTACTTGGAATTGGAAGAACAGGTCACATTGGATTCAATGAGCCTGGTTCAGGAAAGGAATCAAGAACTCGTTTAATAACTCTTGATCACGTTACAAGGGCGGGTTCAGCCAGTGATTTTTTTGGAGAGGAAAATGTTCCACGCCGGGCTATAACTATGGGAGTAGGAACTTTCCTGGAGGCCAAAAGAATAATTTTGATGGCCTGGGGCGAGGGAAAAGCCACCGTAATAAAGGATATGGTTGAAGGTCCTAAAACCGAGGCCCTGCCTGCCAGTTATATTCAGGATCATCCACAGGCAATAGTTGTTCTTGGCTCGGCTTCTTCTGCGGAGCTAACACGAATCAATACTCCATGGTTGGTTGAAATTGTCAAATGGGATGAACGGATAATTCGTAAAGCGGTAGTTTGGCTCTGCCAGAAGGTGGACAAGCCAATTTTAAAACTTACCAACAGAGATTACAACGATAATGGAATGAGTGACCTGGCAGCAGAATATGGTTCAGCCTACCAGATAAATCTCGAGATTTTTAATGCTCTTCAACATACCATTACTGGCTGGCCTGGAGGTAAACCAAATGCGGACGATAGCCAGCGGCCTGAAAGAGCTGTCCCTACTCCAAAAAGAGTGATTATTTTTAGTCCTCACCCCGACGATGATATCATTTCAATGGGTGGAACTTTTATTCGCCTGGTAGATCATGGTAACGATGTTCATGTGGCCTATCAAACATCAGGAAATATTGCTGTATTTGACGATGATGTAATCCGATTTGCAGATTTTATGGCTGAATACCAATCAGCTTATGCCACAGAATACAAGCAATTTAAGGATCTCTTTTTTAGAGTTCGGGAATTTATTAAAAACAAAAAGCCCGGACAGGTTGATTCTGATGAAGTCCGGCAGGTAAAAGGCCTCATTAGAAGAAGCGAGGCCAAAGATGTTTGTCGTTTTGTTGGAATACCTGATGACCATGTTCATTTCCTCGACATGCCCTTTTATGAAACGGGTACAGTCAAGAAGAAACCGGTAGGTGAGGAGGATGTTCAAATTATAATGGATTTATTGCAGAAATATAAACCTCACCAGGTATATGCAGCAGGCGATCTTTCTGATCCGCATGGAACACACAGGGTTTGTCTCGATGCAATTTTGCAGGCACTTGATCGCTTGAAGGGCGAACCCTGGATAAAGGATTGCTGGGTATGGCTCTATCGTGGTGCATGGCAGGAATGGAAAATATCTGAAATTGACATGGCAGTACCCTTAAGTCCCGAAGAGGTGGATAGGAAGAGAAGGGCGATATTTAAGCATCAATCTCAAAAAGACAGAGCCCTGTTTCCAGGCACTGATGAAAGAGAATTCTGGCAACGAGCCGAGGCACGAAATCATGCTACGGCAAATCTTTATGATGAGCTAGGAATGGCAGAATACCAGGCATTTGAGGCATTCGTTCGTTATTATTTCTAATTTGAATAATATGAGATTTTTATTTTTTACATTTATCCTTTCCATGACTGTGGCTTGTACAACTAAGCAGAATACATCAGATGAAAATAGTAGTGAAGCAAAGAAAACAGATTTGTTTTTGGCTTCAGATTTTACAGAACCGGGCGAATTCACCTCAGGGATCGAAGGGCCCGCTTTTCATAGCGATGGGATGCTATACCTGGTTAGTTTTGGAGCGGATGGTACCATTGGGAAAGTGGACCAGGAAGGCAATGCCAGCTTATTTGTGAATCTCCCGGAAGGAAGCACCGGTAATGGAATAAGATTCCACTCCGATGGTTCAATGTTGATAGCTGATTATACGGGGCATAATGTACTGAGAATTGACATGGAAACGAAAGAGATCTCCATCTATGCTCATAATGAGAATATGAACCAACCAAATGATCTAGCTATATCATCCAGTAACATTCTGTTTCTTAGCGACCCAGACTGGACAAATAACACTGGTAACTTATGGAAAGTAGATTTGGGGGGCAATATTATTCTCCTGGAGGAAAATATGGGAACAACCAATGGGGTTGAGGTTTCGCCTGATGACAATGTCTTATATGTTAACGAAAGTGTTCAGAGGAAAATCTGGGTCTACGACTTATCCCCGGAGGGAAATATAAGCAACAAACGCCTTTTCTATGAATTTGAAGATTTTGGCCTGGATGGAATGCGTTGTGACAAAAAGGGAAACCTCTATGTTACCCGGCATGGGAAGGGCAATGTAGTTATCCTTTCACCAGAGGGAAAATTATTGAATGAGGTGCTTATGACAGGTTCAAAACCTTCCAACATTGCCTTTGGTAGCAAGGATGGGAAGACCTGTTTTATTACCCTCCAGGACAGGGGCTGTGTGGAAACATTCGAAACCAATATAGCAGGGCGAGAGTGGTAAAAACAGTTTTGTTCCATCTATATTCATTTTTTATACGCTATTTTATATCTAGCAAGGGCAAAATCAGGATTTATTTGGCAGAAATCGAAAGCAGAATTGTCATGAGAAGATGGAGCTATAAATAGTGATCAACCGTTCCATTTTTTAAGTTTTAAAGTCCATTTAAGTTTTTCAATATTTTGCTTTTATGGTTGATCAGATTTTTTCTATCTTTGCAGCGCTTTGGACCCGTAGCCAGCCTGTCAGCAGACAGGCATAACTGGATACCGGTAAGAAGTTTAGATTGGACCCGTAGCATAACTGGATAGTGCACCTGACTACGGATCAGGAGGTTGGGGATTCGAATTCCTCCGGGTTCACAGAAAATCAAGCAGTTACAGACATTGTCTCGTAGCTGTTTTTTTATTATATCCAGTAAGTATTATTAAAACGCATTGATCTTTGATAAGGCTAAGCTAAAGTATTCCTCAAATATAAATTGTTGAAAAATAACATTGGAATCTTATAAAACTTCAAATCTATTCGCAACATTCGTATAATCAATTTCGTACCCAATTAGTATAAAAAGTTTTTTATGTCCAAATGCTGTTATAAATCTTCGAGATTTAAGCTAATATTAATCTTTGTATTGTTTGCTTTTGAAGAAAAATCCTAAATTTACCATTGTAAACTATTCATAAATCAGTTTTGTTAAAAGACAAGCTTCATAGATTGGGTACTTATATCCTTGGACCACGCATTGAGTTTCCTATGGAACACAGGTTTCTTAGTGCCTTTATGATATTCGGTGCAGTGTTTGGCCTCTCTTCTGTAGTAATCAATTCAATTATTGGCCTTGGGGCATCCATCGTGAATTGGTCATTTGTTGCCATGTTAATCATGGCCATTTTTTATTACTTTTCAAGATTCAAGAAGATATTTACCCCTGTCTTATATGTTTCTACCGTGTTTATGCTTGTAATTCTTTCCATAATATGGATTGAGGATGGGGGCTCCAGAGGACCTGTAATTTACACCTTTTTTGCTCTTCTCGTTTTCATTATTCTATTTTTCAGAGGGAATATGGGCATAGGAATGATTTCCATATTTACTCTTACAATAGTTCTCCTTTTTATGCTTGAGAAGTTGTATCCTGAAATGATTACACCTTACCCAAACAATGATATACGAATTTTAGATCATATAACTACATTGATCCCGGTGATTATGATTATTTCCTTTTTCATTTATTACACCATTCAATATTACCTCAGGGAAAAGGAAAAGGCCCAACAATCCGACAATTTGAAATCATCTTTTCTTTCCAATATGTCACATGAAATCAGAACACCTATGAATGGTATTCTGGGCTTTAGCCAACTATTGATAAATGAAACAGATCCAAAAGTTAGAAATAACTACGTGAACATTATTAATGAGAGTGGAGAGAGCCTGTTGAATTTGATAAATGATATTCTTGATATATCGGAAATAGAAGCAGGTCAGGGAAAAATTGTTCAGAAGCCCTTTGACTTGCATAAACTACTTTTTGAACTTTGCGATACATTTAAGGAACAAAAGAAAAAATTAAATAAGGAATCTGTTGAAATTAAACTGGAGCTACCTGAGTCATTCATTGTAAAACAAATGATTTCTGATCCCTACAGGCTGAAACAAGTACTTTCAAACCTTATTAATAATGCTTTGAAGTTTACCGAATCAGGCTCTATCACCTTTGGATACAAGAAACAACTTCAAAATAAACTTTTATTCTTTGTTCGGGATACAGGAATTGGAATTTCTAAAGAAAAGCAAGAAGTAATTTTTAACCGCTTTCTTAAAATTGAGGATAGCTTTCAAAAGTTATATCGGGGTGCCGGACTAGGTTTGGCCATTAGCAAACAATTGGTTTCTTTATTGGGTGGAAACATATGGGTAGAATCTGAGCCAGGCAAAGGATCTGTGTTTATGTTTACTTTACCCCTGGAAGAAGCTGAAGTCATAGAGACTGTTGACAAGAAGAAAGTTGCTGTTGAGGGTTCTTTTTCCTGGGAAGGTAAAAAGTTACTAATTGCTGAAGATGAGGAGTTAAACTATAAGCTCTTTTTCGAAATGTTTAAACCTACTGGAATTAATTTGATCCGAGCTGAGAATGGTAAAGTTGCTCTGGACATATACCGGGAGAAGAAAGACTTTGATATTATTATCCTGGATCTTAAAATGCCAGAAATGGATGGAATACAGGTTTTTAAAAAAATCAGAAAAGAAAATAAGAAAATTCCAATACTGGCAGTTACTGCTTTTGGGATGGAGGAAGAGAAGCAAAAATGCGAAGCCATCGGCTTTAATAAGTACTTTTCGAAGCCGGTAAATAAATCGGATTTGTTTAATGCCATTGACCATTACCTTAAATAGGCAGTTTATTCCCTACAATACTTTTGTTCCTTAACTAATTTTATGCACAAATCTAAAAGCAAAATCATTAAAATAGTTTTAGGATTCGTAGGAATCCTTTTTGTCACTTTACTTGTGTTGCCCTTTTTCTTCAAAGGTACTATTCAACAAAAAGTTAAAGATGAGCTCCATGAGAATTTGAATGCAGAAGTTGATTTCAATAGCTTTCATCTCAGCCTTATTACCGATTTCCCTAACCTAAGAGTCAGTATTAAAGACCTTACAGTGGTGGGTGTAGATGATTTTGCCGGGGAAAGCCTTCTTGCAATGAGCTCGTTGAAGTTTTCTATAAATCTTTTTAGCCTGTTTAATAAAAAAGAAGGACCAGAAATAAAATCTGTCTTATTTGATACTCCATTGTTAAACCTTCTGGTATTAGATTCAGGCAAAGCCAATTGGGATATTGTTATTGTAAATGAGGAGAATGAGAGCAATTCAGAACAAAATGAGGAAGGTGCTTCTTCTTATTCGCTTCGACTTAGCAAGTTCAGTATAAAGAATGGGAATATCAACTACCTTGATAATCCTGGAGAATTGGAGGCTTTCCTGGGTGATTTCAATCTGTTTTTGGGTGGAAAGTTGGGAACACAAAGGACAAGTCTTAATATGAAAACCTCGATTCAAAGTTGTAGTGTTAAGTCAAAAGGTATACCGTATTTGAAAGATGTTATTGTTGGTTTCGAGTCCAGTATTGCTGCTGATTTTGAAAATATGATCTTTTCCTTTATGGAAAATGAATTGAGCTTAAATGATCTAGCCCTGAATTTTGAAGGTAGCCTTGACCTGTCAGGTGAGAATCCTCAGGTTAATTTGAAATACCATAGTTTGGGCAATAGTTTTAAATCCCTTATTTCGCTTTTACCAGGCGTATATAAAAATGATTTTACCGACATAGAAACTTCGGGTATGTTTTCATTGTCTGGTACCCTAAGTGGAAAGTATGTGGAGGTAGATTCAATATATCCAAATATGTATTTAAAGCTAAATGTTGAAGATGCTGAGGTGGCCAAAGTCGGCCTATCAAGCTCTCTCAATGACATTAATATTTTACTTGAGTTAAATGCAAATGGGGCACATTTGGATAGTACAAAGGTCGATATCGATAAATTGTCTTTTATGCTATCCGGAAATCCATTTAATGCAAATCTGCACCTGCGAACACCCCTTAGTAATCCTGATATTAATGGCCTGATCAAAGGCAGAGTCGAGATTTCTGATTTTTTGGATATCATCCCGATGGAAGAGGTGAAAATGGGAGGGATTTTGGATGCTGATCTTAAATTTGACTTCACCTTGGATGATATTGAAGGGGAGAAATATGAAAATGTTATGCTTGAAGGTGAATTAGGGATGCAGCAATTTTTATACGAAGATTCCGATCTTCCAGTTCCTGTTTTTGTTCGGGAAGCTAATCTTTTATTTTCTTCCTCCTACCTTGATCTGAAAAATATTGAAATGGAATTGGGGAGGAGTGACATGCATATTGAAGGTAAGCTTGATAATTATTTATTGTACTTCCTGGATGACCAGGTTCTCCATGGTTCTTTAACTCTGAATTCAACTTTGATAGATCTGAACGAGTGGATGCCTCCAACAGAAAATGATACAATCCAGGAAAATGATTCCATCTATTCGGCTTCCGTTATTATTACGAGAAATATTGACTTTAATGCCTCTGCTACCATCTCAAAACTGATACATAATAAGCTTGAACTTTCTTCGCTGAAGGGAATCGTATTGGTGAAAGATGGGAGTCTTATTCTGGATGATATGAACATGATGCTCTTAAATGGGACTATACATGCCACAGGTGAGTATAACACGGCTGATACGTTAAATCCATCCATTGATATGAATATAGCTGCTGAGAACCTTGATATCCCCACTGCGTTTAATAGTTTTAATACAGTAAAGGCTCTGGCCCCATTTGCTAAGAATTTGAACGGTGAGGTTTCGGCAGAATTATTTTATTCAGGTAAAATGGATAGGTTTCTTCAACCTGACTTATCCAGCATAAGCGGTGAGGGAAGGCTTCAGTCAAAGGAAGTAACGATTCTTAACTCCAAAGCATTTGACCAGATTAAAAGTCTCGCAAAACTGAACAAAGAATACACAAATGTTTTTGAAGATGTGAATATTTCATTCGGAATAAAGGATGGCAGAGTCGTAATTAGCCCTTTTGATATTGAGGCAGGAAATATTCCGGTTAATTTTAGCGGAGATCACGGCTTGGATAATAGCTTGAATTATCTTCTGAAGATGAAGGTGCCCAGAGAAGAGCTTGGCCCGGGAGCCAATAAACTTATTGATGAATTATCGTTAAAAGCACAGTTGATGGGGATTCCTTTTGCTATGGGTGAGTTTATTCCTGTAAATCTGAAGGTGTCAGGAAGTTTTGGAAATCCACAACTAAGTATACTGACTTCTGGAATGGATGGCTCCAGTGTGGCTGTAAAAGAATTGATGCTGGATGGGATAAAGCAGGAGGTAGGGAAACAAAAAGAGAAGCTGGAAGAAGAAGTTAAAAAACTGGCATCAGAGGAGGCAGAAAAAATCATTAAGCAAGCCGAAGATGAGGTGGAAAGGCTGAATATTCTTGCTGCAGAAACGGCAGAAACGATTCATAAGGAAGGTTATGCTGCCGCTGATAGATTGGAAGAAGAAGCTAAGGGAAATGGTTTTTTGGCAGAGACAATGGCAAAAAAAGCATCAGATAGATTGAGAATAGAAACCGATAAGCAGGCTGAAAATGTTATTAAGGAAGCCAGGGATAAGGGTGAACTAATACTGGCTGAGGCCAGGAAAAGGACCGATGAAATTAGCAATGCCTCAACCAAGGAAAATTAGTGAAACTTGGTTTTATGCGATAGATATTGAAGTCCAGTTTTTCTAAAATAAAAAAGCCTTTCCTGCGGGAAAGGCTTCTAATAAATATCTTCCGGTACTTAGTATTTCTTCTCTTTAATTCTGGCTTTCTTACCAGTAAGCTTTCTCAGGTAGTAAATCTTAGATCTTCTAACCTTACCATGCTTATTAACTTCAATTTTTTCAATAGATGGAGAAGCCAATGGAAAAATTCTTTCCACACCAACATTCCCTGACATTTTTCTAACAGTAAAGGTTTGGGTGTGTCCGGTTCCTTTTCTCTGAAGCACAACTCCTCTATATTGCTGAATTCTTTCTTTGTTTCCCTCTTTAATTTTATAATGTACCGTAATGGTATCTCCGCTACCGAATTTTGGGAAATTATTTTCAAAAGCGAATTCCTTATCAACAACTTTCATTAAGTCCATCTCTATCCAATTTGTGTTCAATTCAATATTCAAAAATCGAGCGCAATATTACAAAATATTTTTCAATCATTCACTTAATATCAGAAATAATATTGATAATAATTTCAGAATAAAACTATTCCCTTAAGAGAATACAATTAATTTTTTACCCAAAAATATATAAGTGCTTGAAAATATATTATTTAACATTATCGTTAATGGCCGCCACCCTGCATTTTTAATTTATCACCTGTTTCTGTTGCTACCTTTTTATACCACTCCTTTGTATACCCTGGTTGTTTTAACTTTGGATTTACATACAAATGATCCTCTGGAATGGTTTGGGCTTCTTTTACATTTCCATCCATATAGCGGGCAAAAAGGAATCCGTAAAAATCTCTCCATTCATCCACTGTCTGGTTACCCTGATTTACTGAATAGTCGGTTAAAAAGCTCAGTGCTTTTGTCGGATCTTCTTTATGTAGTTCACTAGCCACTTTATCAATAGCTTGAACTTGATCAATAAACTTGAATTCCAGTTCAGCCTGCTTCTTCCGGATGTCAGGGAAAATTAGGTTAGATCGAGTATAAGCATAATTCGTAACCTGGTTAAATACCCAGAAGGCTGCTTCATTTGTGAATTCCATCATGGAACCATTGCCAGCTGCAAAGGACCAGGGAACTTCAGTTATACCACAATACATTGGAACATAAACAGTTGAATAGGTGTCGTCTACACCAAACCAAAGGATTCCGCCTACTGGGTCAGGTAACCAGTTACGGCTTTGAGATACAAATGAAAAACCAGTTTGCTGGGTAGAAATAGCCCTTTCATTAAAATATGTTTCTTCATCAACCTGCCATGTTAATGGTCTCCATCTAACACCACAGTTAAAAGGCCCTGCACCCATATCCTGGGTCATATCCATGGGCGAATTTTCATAATAATCTCTCATCATTTCCATGACATCACGAACAGAAACTTTTTTGTCAGGTTTCACCCATAGAGGCATTCTTTCTTCCAATTGCTGACCCATTGCATAATCCAGGTACTGATCCATTCCGCTGCTTACCTCGTTAAAACCGGCCCATACTCTTGCTTCGCAAAAACGGGCACCACCAAAATCAACGGGAGCGTATGTGTCTGAGAAACTGAAATCTTTATCTTTTCCCTTGTAAAATTCTTTTTCTTTAGCGAGACTAATCACATCATGGGCGTATACATTTTCTATACCCGGGTCCGTGATCTTATCCAAATTCTTTGATGAAATGGAAACTTTACCATCTTCAAGCGGGAAGGTAGTTATCCTGGCCTGGTTGGCATGGCCTGAAATGTATCCGTCAGGAATAAGACGGGCTACCCAAACGGCTCCGGTATTTCCTTCTCCTTTCCCTATCATTTCCATAATCCAAACTTCGTTAGGATCAGAAATTGAAAAGGATTCTCCAGAACTGTAATAGCCATATTCATCAAGAAGTTCGGCAATTACCTTGATAGCCTCACGTGCAGTTTTTGCCCTTTGAAGTGTAATATACATCAGGCTTCCGTAGTCAATTATCCCGGTTTTGTCCCTCAATTCACTTTTACCCCCATAGGTAGTCTCACCAATGGCAAGCTGAAACTCATTCATGTTTCCAACCACAGAGTAGGTATGTCTTACCTGTTTGATTTTTCCAAGATATTTTCCAGTATCCCATTCGTATACATCCATCATAGCACCTTCAGGATAATCAGCGGCAGGTCTGAAATACAATTCTCCATACAGGACATGTGAATCGGCTGCATAGGTAATCATGGTGGAACCATCTGTGCTGGCACCCCTGGTGATAAGAAAGTTTGTACATGATTGGCTATTCTGAAAAGATAATCCCAATAGTACAATTACCAATACTAATAATTTTTTCATTTTAGTTTATTTGTTTTAAGATTTGTTTGAAATGAATTCCAGGTTTTTGAAAACAATATTCAATAAGCTTATAAGGATTACAAAAATAGAAAAAAAGTGGACTTTTTACTTAAATCCAATGCAATACCCTCCAGAAGGTTTTATTCAAAAAGAATAAAGTGATTTGTATAGGTGAGGCTAAGTATTTCAATTCAATTTCTTTCCCACTGCTAGATTATACATAAAACGCACAAACCTAAAATAATTAACAACTTTCACTTAAGGTTTTATATTTCATGTTAAGCACGAATATTATTCAGAATATTCCTTAATCAACCTTGTAATTAAGTCATTAAGATGCTCAACTTGATAATCACCGACACTTGCCTCTAAATGTTCATTTCCAATGCCACTATCATTTGTTATAAACACATATGTACCATTGGTTAAGATGGACATAAACCTCATTAAGAATTCAGTTTCCTTATCTATACCGCTGGCAGTAATGGGAATTATTTTTATCCCTTTCTTCGAAGCCAATGCTATAGTGTTTTGAATATTTTCCACAATATCAGATGTATAGTGGGGTGGAGCATCCAATAATAAAAATGCAATTCTGGTTTTAGCTATCGTAGACCATTGCAATTCATTAATTCCTGAATTCAATGCCTTATGGACTGCTTCAGGAAAATCACCTCCTCCGTCAGCACTCTGCTCATTTATAAATTCAATGGTTTTATTTAAGTCGCTTGTAAATTCAGATTTTCTAATAACATATTCGTCTCCTTCATCTCTATAAAAAACTGTTGATGTCCATACCTGAATACCTGAATCGTCATCTTGTACCTTTTCAATTACACTCTTAAGATCAGCCTTAAGAAATTCCAATTCATCGCTCATTGAGCCAGTTGCATCTACAATGAATGAAATTTCAACTCTATTTACTTCATTCTGGTTTGATTTGACATTAACTGTATTTATATCATCTTTAATAAATTTCAAGTCGAGGTTTATTAACTCATCATTGACCGCAATTGAAAAATCATCAATATTTATTGAATTATCTTTTTGAAACATTCCAATCCACAATTCAACCTGACCAAAATTATCTGTCCTTGCAGTCCAAACTACATTTTCATTTCTTAACAAATCAACTTTTGCATTTATCACTGGAAATCCACTATTCTCAACCAGCACTGAAATACGATTATCTGTATACATATTCCAATAAGCTGGCATTTCAGAATAATCTTGTCCATTTAATAAACTATTCCAAAAATTCCAGTTAAGCAAATCATTCCATTCTCCTGCTGTAATTAAACCAGGTTCTCCACCATTACCATTACCATTACTTGATGATGAGCCCTTCGAATAATCACTTGAAGATAATTCATCTGAAGATAAATCCCCATCATCAGTGCTACATGAGATGACAAGAAATATAGAACTAAGAATAATTAGATGTATTAAATTTTTCATTTCTCTGATTTTGTGTATTTTTTTTTGTATAATATATTAAACCTTTACGGTAAATATATAAATTTACAAAGAGAAGCAGAATTAAAAGAAGTAACGCTTCAGGAGAAACTTAAAAGATCCGAACGCATGAAAGCACTCGGATTACTCGCGGGTGGAGTTGCACACGACTTAAACAATATGCTTAGTCCTGTATTAG
>JASJGS010000045.1:0-5498 GCA_033791445.1 Bacteroidales bacterium
GCATCCAAAAACGATCAGAATGTTTTGAAGGCTTTGAATCTTATAGCTAAATTGAACCCCACTGATTAGTTACAATAAAATTAATTGTCATGAGCAAAGAGAATTGTCTTGATATTGAAGCTGAAAAGAATCTTTGGGAACAACTTAGAAACCGGAGATTTTCAGAGTATAAATTTCTCCGTCAGCGCCCAATTATTTATAATTATAAGCTCATCATCATTTTGTTCTGGTTTCTCATAACCACAGCAGGCTGTGGTCATAGCCATGCTAATTTCAGCCTGTCAGCTGTTTCCAGCATGGTCAGGGTACCACTGGAACCGGGCAGTCCGGTCAAAGCGTCTGATACGGCCAGAATAAGTGGGGCCGGAGGTGAGTATGAATCGTTTCAGGTTCTGATTTCACCCTGTGATAGTGCTGCACTAGCTGGAGTATGCTGGGAAGCCGGCACCCTGACAGGAGATTCCGGCAGTATCGACACAAAGCATATACAGATCAACCCTGTAGGCTACGTTCAGACGACTGTAACTTCAAAACAATATCCATCCTCCCTGGGTTGGTGGGCAGACCCACTGCTTAACCTTGACAGCCTGAGTATTCCTGCTGGTGAACGTCAGCCACTTTGGGTGACTATTTTCGTGCCGCGGGGAACACCATCAGGCACATACCATGGAACCGTCCGTGTCAGAACTACCAATGCAGGCAGCTTATCAATTCCTTATGAACTGCGCGTCTGGGGATTTGATATTCCTAGCAAGCCCAGTATCAAAACCCTGACTTGGGTTAGTACTCTCAGGGATTTTGGAGGAAATTCCCGTGAAAATCGTAAAGCATTATACGAATTACTACTTGAACATCGCTTGGGCCCCGGCGGAAGAATGGAACTGGATGAAGAAATGCTCGGCTTCTGCATGCAACGGGGAATGAATGCATTTATTCTCGATAATATTCCCAACCTGAAACGAATAAAGCAGGACAATTATTCAGAAGGTTATAAAGACAGTCTGCAGGTAGAACTGGATGACTATGTAAAGAAATTTGGTCCTCGGGGTTGGCTTGACGGAATGGCTTATGTTTACAACTATGACGAAGTTGACAGAGCTCACTGGCCACTGGCAAAAGATATGTATAGCTTGGTCAAAAGCGTCAGCAGTGATCTGAAAGTGATTCAATGCCTGAACATACCTGAAGGTGTGGAAGCTTTGGCCGGGTATGCTGATACCTGGGATGTGTATATGGCTCAATTTAAAGAATCAGGAGTGGAGCAGAGGGTGGCAGCGGGCGATGAAGCCTGGCTAGCGGTATGCTGCTATCCTTCTGTCCGCCCAAATTTATTTCTGGAATACCCTGCAATTGATGGCCGGATAATGGGCTGGATATGCTACCATACTGGTGTAACCGGTTTCGAATACTGGAGTCCTAACCATTGGGACGGCAATGACTCACCGCCTGAGTTACGTGGCAATTGGAAAGCCAACACCTTCGGAAATTACAACGGTGATGGATATTTGACTTATCCCGGTCCGGACATGCACCCTCTTTCCTCTGTACGACTCGAAAACTTACGGGATGGCTTCGAGGACTATGAGTACCTGCATCTGCTTAAAGAGTTGGAAGGAGATAGTGTACTTACGCAACTTACTTCGCAGGTTGTTTCTGCTCCAACTGAATACTCATCCGACTTTGAACTCCTTTACCATGTGAGAGATGAGATTGCCCGCAGAATTGAAGAGATAACTTATCGAAGGTAGTGTGCCATCGCGCGAATAAATGTAGTTTGCATTCCGGATTTGGCTTGCATGAGATGCCGATTGAAAGGCTATTATGTTAATAATAAAGTATGTACGATGTTTTTTTGAAAGCTTAAATCTGAAAAAAATCAATTATTTTCTCATCTCGCAAGATTTTTATCAAACCAATTGATATAATCCACATCTTCTTCAGAATCAACAATAGATAAATTGTTACCGCTTCTGAATAAATCATAGGACGCTATACAAGATTTAAGATTTTTTCTAACATCATTTAATTTAAGCGCTTTATTTCCTATATCTCTACCATCAATTATTAACATAGGCCTTGGAGCAATTAAGGAAGCCACTTGTGAGACATCTGCATGAAGCAGTATTTGAGGGATGTACATATCAAGATCCCATTCATGCCAACTCGATGTTTTTTTCGTCTCTGGTTTATATGTAACAACAGGTCTCTCCATAATCACACACTTAATCCTTTCATCTAATGCAGATGCATACAATGAATACATGGCATGAATGGAGGAAGGTTTTCCAATACATCCAATTCTGGTTTTATCAATGATATCGGTTCTTGTCTCAAGATAATCGATTGATCTGAGAATATCATAAATTCTCATCCCGGTTGACGGCTTACCAGCGCTCATGCCTCTTGCCCATACACCCCAATTATCGCCAAACCTATCTGAGTTTTCGTTATTCGGTCGCAATTTAACGGACAATACAGCATAACCGGCAGCAATATATTCACTTAAATTGTCATCCTGCCCAGTTATATTGATAATCACGGGGGCATTTGAGGCATTTTTTTGGTATTCTAAAATTGCAATCAAAGGAATATCAGGTTCACTTTTATAGGTGATTGTTTCTTGATAAAAAGATCCCAAATCACTCTTCTCAAGTGTTATTGGGTTTAAGTCACATTTTTCCGGCATGTATGCAGAATATCCAAAAACCTCGTCACGGATTGTTTGAGTTAACTTTTTCTTATACTTAATAAAATCTGAAGTTTGATTAAATATGCCTTTTTCAGGAGGTAAATCAAAAGAAGTTCGATACACCAATTCTTCAATTGTGACCGTCGATTCCTTTGGTAAATTACAGTCGAGTTGTGCTCGGCTTAAAGCAATGACAGAATCTTCTTCAAAATCTGTAGATTCCACGTTAAGATGTTTGTTAAAAAAAGCATAAATGGCTTCTCTGAATTTTAATGATAATTCATGCCCATGATCCCCTACCACAAGTTCAATATTTTCGCTTTTATCGTAGAGTTCATACACCTTTTTGGATTGATTTACCAGATCCTGAGCTCCCTTTAGCGGATGATTTTCATCTATGGTTCCACTACAAATAAGAAATGGTTTTGGAGCAACTGTTGCTAACAAATGATATTGTTCAGAAACTTTCCTGATCCCTGTTGCACATACACAGCATATGCAATGTCGGAATAATTTGAATTCAGCCGCATACGTATTTGCTCTGCAAACTGGTGCGGCGGCCTTTATTCTTTCATCAGAAACAGCCAAGTTGACCGTTTGCATTGATCCGCCGGACAATCCTGTCGCACCTATTCTATCTTTATCCACCCATTGGTTTAGTGCATCCGAACATAATAAATCTACACCACGGATATTGTCCCACGTCTCCAGACCATCGATTGATAGACCACACATAAAGAGAAAAGCCGCCTTTTTTTTGTACTTATGCCCCGTATATTTTCTTTCTCCCAACCCCAGACCATCCTTAAAAAAAACGACATAGCCTTTTTTTACAAAATTAAGAACGAACTTTTGATATTTTTCAGTCGCTTTGCCGTCTTCTGAGTGACCATGAAATATCATAATTGCAGGTGCGGGTAAAGTGACATTTTTGGGAATATATAGATTTGCTGTTACCCAAAAATTAGGTCTGGACTGATAGGCAAGATATTTAAGTGTAAAATCCGTTGTATCAAGATCTGGTTTTGTATACTGTAAATTTAAAGGCCATTCGCTTTTTTTACCTTCTGGTGGTAAATTCAGCATTTTCTTTATTGATTTTTCATAATGAGGCTTTTGCTTTTCCCATTCACTTAAGCTAACAGGTGGCCAATGTTTTGCAAGTGGGGGTTGCTTCTGATAAATATTATGTAGATGGTTCATAACCATGTTATTATTACTGGACGACTGGAGGTTGATAGATTTATTCCTAGAAGAAGAGTTGTTTCTTTTCGATTCATCAATTACGAAATACCCTTCAACTGTTCCAAACTCATCAGGACCTTTTCCTGTATAAACCATTACAAAATTTTTGCCATCATTGGATGACCACTTATTGCTAAAATTCCAAAATACTGTTTTTGTATGTTTATGCTGTTTTAAATCCTGCTTATGAATCCCTAATTCTTCATCCCATGCCCACTTAAACAATACAGTTTTCCATGGTCCCCATGGTTGAGGAGCTTCATAAATGCCAATATGATCTTGTCCATTTTTTCTATCAACTTGTTGAACAGTTAATAAATATCGATCTAATGGAGCATTATATGAGACACTCAAACGCATGACACCATTTTCAGGATCAGAAAAGACAGGTTTGCGCTTTTGCAATATATCGTCTGAGATTAATTTTTCCCACCGAGGATCTTGTGCGGTTCCGGTAAAAATTTCATATTTCTTCTTCTCTTCTATGTCCTGTATCAAACATCTCATTAAAGTGACATTTCCCGGTTTTTGGACATCCCAAATATTATCAATATTTTCAGGCGCATAATGATAAATATATTCATCTTTTGCGCCTTGATAATCTTTACCAAATTGACTAAAGGTGGGACAAAAAAATCCTCGGCTCTTTGGAAATGATTCCTGATCAAAATAAACATTAGTATATTCCCAAGTAGCGCCATGATCATTTGATTTTGCTAACTTTTGCCAATCATATTGCCTCGAATTATCTCCAGCAACCCAGGCATATAAAATACCCTTCACACTTAAAAGTCCATAACATTTCCCACCTTTTTTCTCAATATCAGGCCAAAACATGTTATTACTTTCAGGATTAACGCCTCCATTTACATTTATACCGGAATAACTATCCTTGTCTCCTTCAAGCCTCGCAATCCCCATGCTAGCCCTTGTAGGTTGTTTCCAGCCATTTTGACCGCCAAACCCTTCACCATCACCCCACGAAGTGTATTGATGATCATCATCTGCCCAAGTCACACACCAATTGTCACTATTAAAAGCCTCCAGTCCATTTCCCGGGCATTTTGATTTTTGTGTTTCACTTAAAAATTTGACTCCAACGATATAATCACTTTTTTCATAAACCGGTGTTTGGCCATTTAAAAGTGTGCTTTGAACAACTAAAATACTAATGAAGAGAAACTGTTTTAATTTCACGACTATCCTTCTTTAGAATAAATACTTTATACAATTGACAGTTTTTTTATCAATAACCCCAAATAACATCGTCGCCTTTTTCCCACCAGTCTGCTTTCTGAGCAATACTAATCCGAAAGGTCTGTGCTGTAATCTTACCGCTTAAAACACCAGAAAAAACAGTAACATAATATACATAAGTTTTCACTTTTTATTCATTCTCAATCACTTTTTTTAGGTGTAACTTAAAAACGAATAAAAGCGATGTTAATTGTTTATCTTCAAGTTGTTATACAATAAAGATTCGACAAAAAAACATCACTTTAAGAGTGAAAAATATTTTTGCCTGGAGTTAAACTAAATTGGCCACAATTGAATTACCTTTGTC
>JASJGS010000046.1:0-7662 GCA_033791445.1 Bacteroidales bacterium
CATTTATTGAGATGACAACTAAGTTCAAAGCTACAAATAATTTTTATTAATTCTAAATAAGGACAATGCTAAATATTTTCATCAATTTCAACTTTATAGTACATAGCATATTACAATATTCTATCTCAAGTGAATATTTAAGGAAGGACAAAAGCAATTTCGAGAAGCAAAGTTAGATTAAAACAGTCGGCTACCTGGTTGCATATACAATTAATAGATTCTAAATGTCTATTTGAAATTAATCCGGGATGATAGAATTTGATTCAATTCCTAAGAAATAATTAAATTTATCAGAAGCACATCGAGAAGAATAAGAGATATAATTATGGCTAGTAGAATTTTATGAATGGTCTTATTCTTGCTTAGTCCAAGTATAATAGCTATAATCAGTAAAGGTACTGCAGTTAAGTTGTCGACAATAAACAGTTGAGCACCATATAAAATGGAGCGAAATGAATTGCCAATTATAACAGCTATTCCCAATAATAAGTAGATTTTAGATGCATTCTTTAGATAGTAGTCATCCAGGTTTCCAGAGTATTCCCTTCCCGGATTTAGTATCCTTGAGATAATAAATATAAGAACAGGAATACTAACCATTAAAACGAGATCTGTAAATGCCCATTGGTCTAAAAGCCTTAATTCCCAGCTCTCCCACCAAACTTGAAGTGAGCCAATAAACAGACCTAATGAAAATAATGTATGAAGCCATGGAAATTTTTGTTCCCTTTTACTGCTTAAAGAATCAGCGAATCCTGTTAATATCTCAGCTATGCTTAGACCAATTATTATTGACAAAAGAACCATCAGAAATTCGAAAATACTCATTATTTGGATTTATTATGTTTACTTAAAATTGGTACAATTAAAATATTTATTCAATTAAAATACAGAAGTTCCTGAGGATTAAACTGCTCTACGAAACTTAAATATATTTCATAAATCCTATACAGATTCTAAATTCAAAAAACCTTGAAAATCGATTAGAAGCCATCAGCAGTATCATCCCCACGTGGATCGGCACCAGCCTCTAGGGAACCATCTTTTCGCTTCAAAATAGCATCTACCCTACCTATGGATGACCTTTCCCTAAAGTTATGTCCCATATGCTCCAGGACCAAAATGAGGCTATCACTAAAGGCATTCTTCTCATAGCTAATATAATCAGGTAACCACTGGTGATGAAAGCGGGCTGCTGAAACGGCCTCCTGCATAGACATATTGTGGTCAGTTACATTTAGTATAGTTTGAAAAACAGAGGTAATTATGGTAGACCCTCCTGGTGAACCCAGCACCATAAAAAGTTCATTATCTTTTTCCAGAATTGTTGGAGTCATGGAGCTAAGCATGCGTTTTTCAGCTTGAATTGAATTTGCTTCGCCACCAACCAGTCCGTAAGAATTGGGAAATCCGGGTTTTGAGCTGAAGTCATCCATTTCATTATTTAGAAAAAACCCGGCCCCTTTCACTACGATTTTGCTCCCATATCCCCTGTTCAGGGTGGTTGTACCGGCTACCGCATTCCCAAAGGGATCCACAATTGAATAGTGTGTTGTTTCCTCACTTTCGCCGGATATTGGATTCCCATGACTGATTTCCTCCGAAGGAGTGGCCCGTTCATCTGAATAATCGGCCATTCTGCCTTTGATATACTCTTTATCGATTAAACCCTCTACCGGAACCGGATAATGGTCTGGATCCCCCAGGAAATCTGCCCTGTCGGCATAGGCCCGTTTCTCCGCCTCCACCATTAAATGGATGGATTGTGCATTCAGAAAACCCATATTTTGGACTGAATAAGGCTCAGTCATACCCAATAGTTGCAAAAGGGCCACTCCTCCACTGGATGGCGGCGGCATAGAAATAAGCTTATAGTCCTTGTAGTTACCGGTTATTGGTTCACGCCACACAGCATTATAGTTCTCAAGGTCAGCAGCTGAAATGAGACCATTTCCCTTTTCCATCTGCTCTACCAGCTTCTGAGCCGTTTCACCGGAGTAAAATCCATCTGCACCCCGGTCTCTAATTAATTCAAGCGTGTGTGCAAGATCAGGCTGCTGCAATATGTCCCCTTCCACCCATTCTTCCTCCTTAACAAAAGCAATCGGGTAATCATTCCTCTCCGTAAATATTTCTTTGTAGTAATTAAAACTGGAAGCCTGGCTTTTCGTTACCGGGAAACCTTTGGCTGCCAAATCAATAGAGGGCTGAACAATTTCTTTGAAATCCAGTTTTCCGAACTTTTTATGAGCGGTATAAATGCCCATTACTGTTCCAGGAACACCTACGGCCAGGTGGCTGTCGGTGCTGAGTCCGGGTATAACATTATTGTTTTCATCGAGGTACATATTCTTACTGGCACCTTCCGGGGCCTTTTCCCTATAATCTATGGAGGCGATGGTCCCATCCTCAAAACGCATGACCATAAAACCACCTCCCCCAATATTTCCAGCCGCCGGATAGCTAACAGCAAGGGCCAATTCAACCGCACAGGCAGCATCAATTGCATTGCCCCCTTTTTGCAGTATTTCTCTACCAATCCGGGAAGCCTCTGGATGTGCCGATACCACCATCCCATTTTTGGCAATTACCCCATACTGGTGTTCCTGAACAGGTTGACTGCTGCAGGAAATCAGGAGGAAACTGATACAAAATAAAACAGGAAATAAATGTCTGTTGAAGAAAATTTTACATGTTTTCAAGCTGGGGGTTTTAGTTGAATTTTAATACTCTAAAGCAAGTAAAAAAAGATGAAAATATCAAATTGATAAAAAGCTGAGAAGTTGTAATGGTTTGAATAATAATAAATAATTCTTTTATTTGTGCACATTCAAGAGATGTCCAACGTAATTCTTCTATTAATCATTAAATAAATCCATTTATGAAATCCCTGAAATTTATTCGCCCATTTGCAATTGTTTTTTTAAGCCTAATTTTCCTTTTTTCAGCTCCACAACTCGCTGAAGCAAAGAAAAATAAAAAGAAGGCTGGGGATGTTGAAAAAATGGATACATCGTTCACAAATGCGCTGGAGTATAGAAATATCGGCCCATTTAGAGGAGGTCGGTCCGCAGCTGTTACCGGTGTTAAAGGCCAGTCGCGTACATTTTATATGGGTGCCACGGGTGGCGGGGTCTGGAAAACAAGCGATGCCGGGAATACCTGGAAGAATATATCGGATGATTATTACGGGGGAACAATTGGGGCAATTGCTGTTAGTGAATCAGACCCGAATGTGGTGTATGTAGGTGGTGGTGAAGGATCAGTTAGAGGAAACGTATCTCATGGATATGGAATCTGGAAATCAGAAGATGCCGGGGAAACCTGGACCTATTCCGGATTAAAGGAAGGGCAATATATTCCCAAAATAAGAATTCATCCAAGTGATCACAATGTAGCCTATGCTGCTGTATTGGGCCATATTTTTGGTAAAAATGAAGAGCGGGGCATATATAAAACAACAGACGGAGGTAAAAACTGGGAAAAAATTCTTTATGTAAATCCTGAGGTGGGTGCCTGTGACCTGATTCTGGATCCATCGAATCCCAGGATAATTTATGCTTCTACCTGGAAAGTTATCCGGACTCCCTACAGCCTGGAGAGTGGTGGCGAAGGTTCTGCCCTTTGGAAAAGTACTGATGCAGGCAATACCTGGCAAAAACTGAATTCAAAACCCGGATTTCCTTCCGGAACCATAGGAATTATTGGTGTAACGGTATCGCCTGTTAATCCAAAGAGAATATGGGCTATTATTGAAGCAGAAGAGGGAGGCCTCTTTCGGTCAGAGAATGGAGGCATGTCATGGAAAAGGGTTTCTGAAGACCGCAACCTACGACAGCGTGCCTGGTATTATTCAAAGGTATATGCCGATACTAAAAATGAAGATAAAGTTTATGTACTAAATGTAGGTTTTCATGTATCAAAAGATGGCGGCCAAACTTTTGAAAGAATCCGGACTCCTCATGGAGATCACCACGATCTGTGGGTTTCAGATGAGAATCCGGATATTATGATTGTGGCAGATGATGGAGGCGGCCAGGTAACTAATGATGCCGGAACCACCTGGTCCACTTACTATAATCAACCAACGGCTCAATTTTATAGGGTTGCTACAGACAATCACTTTCCCTATCGGATTTATGGAGGTCAGCAGGACAACTCTGCCGTTCGTATACAGCATCGTTCAGCAGGCAGGGGAATCTCTGAGAATGACTGGGAAAGTACAGCCGGAGGGGAAAGCGGGTATATTGTCCCTGACCCAAAAGACCCGGAAATTGTATACGGCGGATCCTATGGAGGATACCTTGGTAGGACTAACCATAGGACCGGTGAAAGCAGGACCATCGATGTATGGCCAGACAATCCACTGGGCTGGGGAGCAAAAGACTTGAAATACCGATTCCAGTGGAACTTCCCAATTCTTTTTTCCCAGCACGATCAAAACGTTCTGTATTGTGCAGCCAATGTTTTGTTTAAAACCACCAATGAGGGGAACAGCTGGGAGGTAATAAGTCCGGACCTCACCAGGCATGACACCTCCACCATGTATCCATCAGGAGGACCCATAACCAAGGACAATACAGGTGTAGAAATCTATGCAACTATTTTTGCTCTTGCGGAATCTATCCAGGAAGAAGGTGTTATTTGGGCCGGATCGGATGATGGTTTGATGCATATTACGAGAGATGGAGGTAAAAACTGGACCAATATTACTCCTCCAACCAGCCTGATGCCGGAATGGACCATGATCAATTCCATTGAAGCCAGTCCATACAGGAAAGGAGCCGCCTATTTTGCTGCCACCGGATATAAAATGGATGATTTCACCCCCTATCTCTTAAAAACAGAAGATTATGGTGCCAGCTGGACACTTATAACAGCCGGGATAGACCCGGATCATTTTACACGTGTTGTTCGGGCCGATCCGGAACGAGGAGGTTTGCTTTATGCAGGTACAGAATCGGGCATGTATATATCCTTGAATGATGGATTGAACTGGCAAGCTTTTCAACTGAATTTGCCTGTAGTACCAATTACAGACCTGACCATTAAGAATAGTGATTTAATTATTGCTACCCAGGGAAGGAGTTTCTGGGTACTGGATGATTTGAGCCCCCTGCACGGTTGGAATGCAGAAAGCAATAAAAAGAGCTTTGAAATGTATAGTCCGCGACCAACTTACAGAATTTTTGGTTCAGGCGGTGGTGGCAACAACGGGCAGAACCCACCCAAAGGCGTCATTCTGAATTTTACCCTGAAAGAAGTAAAAGATGACCAAACTGTGAGGTTGGATATTCTGGAGAAGGACGGAAAGCTGATAAAAAGTTACCAGTCAGAACTGGATAAAAAGTCACTAAAACCGGAAATGCCTCTTGGCTTGTTAGAAGTTAAGGAGGGCTTAAACAGGTTTGCCTGGGATATGCGTTACCCAGGAGTAAAACGCTTTGATGGGCTTATTATGTGGGCGGGAATGACCTCAGGACCCAATGCTGCACCCGGAGAGTACCTTGCCCGCCTGGTGGTGGGAAATGATTCCAGCGAAGTTGCCTTCAAAATTCTCAAAAAGCCAACCACTTCCAGCTCTGATGATGACCTGAAGGCTCAATTCGATTTCCTGATGGAATGCCGTGATAAGTTAACAGAAACACATGAAACTATCATTGAAATAAGAAAAATGAGGACCCAGATGGATATGGTAAAAAAGAATCTGGATGAAACGGAGGATAAAGAAATACTCGACTTTATTAGGAAGATCGGTGAGGAGTCCTCAGATATTGAAAAGGCCCTGTACCAGACCAAAAACCGTAGCAGCCAGGACCCTCTCAATTATCCTATCAGGCTCAATAATAAGCTGGCAACACTGGCCACATTTGTTTCAATGGGTGATTACAGGCCAACCGATCAGGCATATCTTGTAAAAGATGATTTGATGGGTAAAATAAATGTTGAATTGAACAAGTTTAACGAATTAAAAATGAACGATATACCCAGATTAAATAAAATGGTCCTGGATAAGAAGATTGAACTGATAAAACTATAAAGTTTTGAACTCAAAAAACCATGATAAGATTATTTAGAAAAATTCGTCAAAACCTTCTTTCTGAAAAAAATTACTCACTGTACCTTCTTTATGCCATTGGAGAAATTACACTTGTAGTAGTTGGGATTCTAATTGCATTTCAGATTGATAATTGGAACCAGAATAAAATTAATGTTCAAAAAGAAATTACAAATCTTAAAGAAATCAAAAAGAATCTAAATGGAGACATGGAATTTCAACTCATTCCAGGTTCAGAGTATTATGCGCTTTCAACAGAAGCATATGATCTGCTTCGGTCAAATTTCTACGAATCACCACAAATGATCTCAGAAGACTCAATTAGAGCATTATTCTTACAAATGGTTTTGCCCTGGAGGTTGATTATTAATACAGTTGCATTTGATAATTTGAATTCTATGGGTATCGATCTGATATCAAATGATTCCCTCAGAGCAAATATTTCTACATTATATGGATACGAATACAAAAATCTATTGAATTATCAAACCATCACTATAACTGAGTTTAGAGAAGATTTTGTGCCTCTATTGAGCGATCATGTGAATATACACAAGGTCCTTTCTGCTTCAGAATTGAATTATTAGAAAAAAGATATTGGAATAAATTCAAGACTGAGAGGCATGGTGTTTAGAAGGGATAGTTTGCGAAATCAATTCTTACGAATCCAGTCAATCATAGAACCACTCATTGTTGATATTGAGGAGGAAGTCGAGCGTTTAGAATAAAGGTCACTCAAAAAAAAATTAGTACACAATACATACCTATTTGGCATATATTCGGTACTTTTAGTCTGAAAAGGTACCTATATAAACAAGTTCAATACCATTAGCTTCGCTGAGCTCGAACAACTAGTTGTTCTTCGGTTCCACTAAATCTGCCATTTGGCAGACAGGGTGGACTTTTGCATCTTCATCCGACAACCCTACAGATTGCTTTATTCGCCTCTAGCTTGCCACTTTAATACTTCAAAACTTACTTATTCGTGAGCACCCAAAGCTCTACTTTTTCAGAAGAACGCCAGTGCTGATCTCTTTTTGTTTTTTCAGAAGCAACTTTCACGGATTTTTTTAAACATTTTTCCAATTGAAATCTCCCACCTTCGGCTAGTTCCTTCTCTATCGGATGCTTTTTGGTCACATTTGTTATTTGAGCTAAATTCGAGAATATGAGCACTAGCTTTCCTTCAGGTGAAAGCCTTTGTTTTGCTCCTGCAAAAAAATCAGGGAATAGCTTTTCATTGTAGTAAATAGCTTCATCAATTTTATCGAATTCATGAGATTCCGGCAACCAAGGAGGATTAAAAACAATCAGTTCGGTCTGTTTTTCCCACTTGCCAAAAAGATGCCCAAAGTCTAATTCTATCTTTCGAGACAACTTTGTATCTCCCATAAACTCTGCAAATCCAACAATCGCATTGGGATTTGTATCTGTCCCAAAAACCTTTTGAAAGCCATGTTGTACCATTTGTAAAGAAAGTACGCCGCTCCCAATCCCAACGTCTATTGCTGACTTCTTAGGTCCTTCATAACGTCTCAACCAATTGTCAAAAAGCTTCAAATGATCAAAACGTGTAGGAAAATAAGTGCCATAATATGGATGTA
>JASJGS010000047.1:0-34414 GCA_033791445.1 Bacteroidales bacterium
AATTGGAAAATGGTATCAGAACAGAACCTACCAGGCACTCTCCTTTGAAAGAACTTATAAGTCTTTCTTCCCGGTTGCAGCAACCATATTGAAAGAGGGAAAGGAAATTCCTACTTCCTTAGAGAATATTGAAATATCTGATACCCTATTAATCCGGAATCAGGAACTTATCCCTGCCGATTCCTTACTAATTGAAGGAGCAGGGAACATAGATTATAGCTTTGTTACAGGAGAGTCTATTCCATCCCCCAAAAAATCAGGAGACCAATTATTCGCCGGTGGACGGCAAATTGGCAGCAGCATTGTTCTGGAAGTGACCACAAAAGTTGACCAGAGCAAGCTTACCCAGCTCTGGAACCAATATCAACCAGGCGACAAAAGTGAGGAAAGCCTGGAACCTTTGATAAATAAAGTAAGTCAGTATTTTACTATCATTATTCTGGTAATTGCTACAGCAGCAGCCATATATTGGATTATGAACGATCCCCAAAAAGCTGTATTTGCGTTTACTTCAGTTTTGATAATTGCCTGTCCATGTGCATTGGCTCTTACGATTCCCTTTACTTTTGGGAGCACCATGCGCTGGTTCGGACGTGGAGGATTTTACCTGAAAAAAGCGGAGGTGGTAGAGAGCCTGAGTAAAACTGACACCATTGTTTTTGATAAAACAGGAACCATAACCTACACTGCTAAAATGAAATCTGAATGGCACGGAGAAGCTCTAAGCAAAAAAGAAATTGGCTATATAAAGTCGGTTGTTAAACACTCAGCCCATCCGGTCAGCAGATCTATAAACCTGGACATAAGCAGCGAAATGGAATACAGCCTTGATCAGTACCAGGAGATTCCAGCCATGGGTATCTCGGCTATCGTTGATAAGATAAAAGTGAATATTGGGTCTGAAAAATTTATTACAGGAAAAATAAAAGAGGGTGATGCTTCCACAACCACACTATTTGTTAATATCGACAACCAGGTAAAGGGCTATTTCAGCATACACAATCAATACAGGAAAGGCACAGAAGAGCTGATTGATGAGCTTTCCAAACAATTTGATCTTCATTTGATATCAGGTGATAATGATTCAGAAAAGACAAAATTATTACCATACTTTAAAGATGAGAAGCATTTGCATTTTAATATGAGTCCTGAAGATAAACTACAATATATCCAAAAGCTAAAAAAGGAGGGGAAAAAGGTGCTGATGATTGGTGACGGACTAAACGATGCAGGCGCCTTAAGTGAGAGCCAAACAGGCATTAGTATTGCCGATGATATTTTCCAGTTCTCTCCAGCTTGCGATGCCCTCCTTGAATCCAGGCATTTTCATAAATTAAACACCTACATTGACTTCACCTCCAGTGCAATGAAGGTAGTTATTGCCAGCTATGTTATCTCATTTTTATATAATATTATAGGCCTTTCTTTTGCGGTTGGCGGATCACTCTCCCCAGTAATAGCAGCCATCCTGATGCCTATAAGTTCTGTATCAGTTGTTGCGTTTGCTACTTTCAGTATATCATTCCTGGCAAAGAAGAAAAAAATTTCAATTGATAATTGATTCAGAATAAAGCCTATTTCAGGCTAAGAAACATCTTAGTTTCAGGTTTATATTGAATTTTTCTAAATAACAGTTCTGCCTTGTATTTAAGGTACAGTTGGATATTTTTGTATATAGAAATCAGCATATATTGAACATTGAACATTGCATACTGTTATTTTCCTCATTATCATAGGTGTTATTGTTGCTGGAGGATTCCTGGCAGCATTTATTTGGGCTGTTCGTAGCGGTCAGTACGACGACGACTACAGTCCGGCTGTACGGATATTATTTGATGAACCCATAAAGAAAGAGGAAAAAATAGATGAAGTAGAAATAACCTCTAATAACAACCAAAAATAAGATTGCTCATGGAACCTGAAAAGTATTATTACGACAATAAGATCGTAAAACAATTTGCAATTGCTACCATATTTTGGGGAGTAGTTGGATTACTCGTAGGCCTGCTTGCTGCTTTCGAGATTTTCATTCCTGCACTAAGTTTTAAACTGGATTTTCTAACCTTTGGCCGCGTACGACCCATTCATACCAATGCAGCGATATTCGCTTTTGTTGGAAATGGCATATTCACTGCAGTTTATTATTCCATGCAGCGGCTCTTAAAAACCCGCATGTACAGTGATCTTTTGAGTAAAATACACTACTGGGGCTGGCAGCTTATAATTGTTGCTGCTGCTATTACTCTGGCACTCGGTATTACCGTTAGTAAGGAGTATGCAGAATTGGAGTGGCCAATTGACATAGCAATTACACTCATCTGGGTTGTATTTGGAGTCAATATGTTTGGAACACTTATAAAAAGAAGGGTAAGTCATATATATGTTGCTATCTGGTTTTATATTGCTACCTGGGTAACTGTTGCCGTACTGCATATTGTTAACTCTTTCGAATTGCCAGTAAGCTTCTGGAAGAGTTACCCCCTCTATGCAGGTGTGCAGGATGCGCTGGTGCAATGGTGGTATGGACACAATGCAGTCGCATTCTTCCTGACTACCCCTTACCTTGGCCTAATGTACTATTTCATTCCTAAGGCAGCAAACAGGCCCATATATTCATATCGGCTGTCGATAATTCACTTCTGGTCACTTATATTCCTGTATATATGGGCAGGACCCCACCACCTTCTGTTTTCTACTCTGCCTGAGTGGGTTCAATCCCTAGGAGTTGTTTTCTCTATTATGCTGATTGCTCCCTCATGGGGAGGTATGATAAACGGATTATTAACCTTGAGGGGTGCCTGGGACAAGGTCAGGGAAGATCCCATCCTGAAATTCTTTGTCGTAGGAGTTACAGCCTATGGAATGTCAACATTTGAGGGTCCGATGATGTCACTAAAATGGGTGAATGCCATCAGTCACTTTACTGATTGGACAATTGGACACGTTCATATTGGCGCTTTGGGCTGGAATGGCTTCCTAACATTTGGTATGCTTTACTGGCTAATTCCAAAACTCTTTAACACAAAGTTATATTCAAAGAAGCTTGCTACCACCCATTTCTGGATTGCAACTCTGGGTATCTTGTTCTATGCTATCCCATTATATTTTGCAGGGATAACCCAGGCCTCTATGTGGAAGCAATTCACAGCGGAAGGATTTTTGGTTTACCCCAATTTCCTTGAAACAGTAACTCAGATTCTCCCGATGTACCACATTCGTGCATTAGGTGGTTCGTTATATTTTATCGGAGTTTTGCTCTGGGTATACAACCTGGTTAAAACAATTAAAGCTGGTAATTGTACCGAAAATGAAGAAGCGGAAGCTGTTCCGCTGGCAGTTCAGGGAAAAAGAGCCTCAAACGAAGGATGGCATCGCTTCCTGGAGAGAAAACCTATTCAGTTCCTTATTCTCGCTTTAATTGCTATTCTGATAGGTGGAATTGTTGAAATTGTACCCATGTATATTATTAAAACGAATGTCCCAACCATTGCCAGTGTAAAACCCTACACTCCTCTTGAGCTGCAAGGTCGCGATGTTTATATTCAGGAAGGATGTTACAATTGTCACTCTCAAATGATTAGACCTTTCCGGTCGGAGACTGAAAGGTATGGAGAGTACTCAAAAGCGGGAGAAGGTGTGTATGATCACCCATTCCAGTACGGTTCGAAAAGGACTGGTCCTGACCTGGCCAGGGAGGGAGTAAAAACCGGGAAAATATATAAACCTGACTCCTGGCATTACAATCATATGATGGATCCTCAGAAAATCAATGATAAATCGATAATGCCACCTTATCCTTGGTTGGCTAAGAGGGAAATAAATCTGAGACTCACAGGACCAAAGATCAGGGTTATGCAAAAACTAGGTGTCCCCTATCCTGAAGGCTATGATAAGACTGCAAACGATGATTTGTTAAAGCAGGCGGAAAAAATAGCCTCCGGACTTAAAACCGAAGGAATAGATATTATGCCTACCAGTGAATTGATAGCGTTAATTGCATATCTACAAAGACTTGGTACTGATATAAGTGTTGATACAAAATAATTTGGTGAGTATGTTTGCTTTAGTTATACAAAACAGTGAGCAGGTAACAGAACTGACGAAGTACCCTGTTATTGCTATGTTTCTTTTTCTATTCTTATTTATTGGCGTTACCATATATACATTAACAGCGGATAAAAAAGATATGGAAAAATGGAGCGAAATTCCTTTGGACGATGCGGAAATCCCAAATCAAGAAAATTAAAAAACCTCATTTATGGACACAAATAAGGATAAAACTGACAATTTGCAGTCAACTGTACACGCCGAATACGACAAGATTACTCAGGAGAAATTAATTACCGATCATGAGTATGATGGTATTCGGGAACTGGATAATGATCTTCCACCCTGGTGGAAATATCTCTTCTATATATCAATTGTATTTGCACTGGTTTTCTGGTTGGTATATCACGTATTTAATGTGGGTGACCACCAGGATGTTTTATATGAAAAAGAAATGGCAGCAGCGGCAGAAATGTATAAAAGTGCTGGTCCCAGCATTGATGCTGCCACGGCAGTAATAATTGATGATGATTCAGGGATGGCTGATGGAAAAGACACCTACGATAAAATCTGTTCTGTATGTCATGGTAAATATGGCGAGGGCTTGATAGGCCCTAATTTTACAGATGAGTACTGGGTTCACGGAGGTACGATTGGCGATATGTTTACCTTGGTTATTTCAGGTGTACCAGAAAAAGGTATGGTATCCTATAAGGACCAGCTTTCACCCGAGAAGATTCAAAATGTGCTTAGCTATATTATAAGCATGGAGGGGACTGATCCATCCAATCAAAAAGCCCCTGAAGGAGATCGTTGGGTAAATGGCGAAAAAGTAGCAGAATAAGATATTTAAACAAACATCCTCACCCTTTCTTTTTCGGATTTCAGGAAGTTAATCTGCCGGGTAAGATGTATGTTGGCTCAAATTTTCTTTTTGAAAATGGAAAAACCAGAAGATAACAGCAGTTTTAGGGATAGGATGTCCACAGTTGGTGAAAAAGGCAATAGGATTTGGGTATATGCCAAAAAACCCAGAGGGAAACTTTACAATTACAGAAATCTTCTTGCTTATTCCCTCATTGCTTTCCTTTTTTTAGCTCCATTTATTAAAGTAGGTGGCGAGCAGCTGATCCTTTTAAATTTCATCGAACGGAAATTCGTACTTTTTGGAGTTGTTTTTTGGCCACAGGATTTTCACCTCTTTGTGCTTTCAATGATTACCTTGATTGTATTCATTGTATTGTTTACGGTTATTTATGGTCGACTTTTTTGTGGCTGGGTATGCCCTCAAACCATCTTTCTTGAATTTATTTTCAGGCCGATCGAATGGTTGATAGATGGAACACCACAGCAACAAAAGAAACTTAAGCTGCAAAAGCTCAACGCAAACAAAGTCTTCAAAAGGGTTCTAAAACATGGCATTTATTATCTGATTTCTTTTACAATAGCCCTCATATTTCTTTCCTATATTTTGAGCTCCGATACTGTCTTCCAGATTATTGACGAAGGGATAGGAGCCCATATTGGTGGATTCATTGGCTTGCTTGTTTTTTCTTTTGTGTTCTACTTTATTTTTACCTGGTTCAGAGAGCAGGTGTGTATTATTGCCTGTCCTTATGGAAGACTCCAGGGTGTTATGCTCGATAACAACAGCATGATAGTCGCTTACGATTATAAGAGAGGTGAACCAAGGGGACCAATAAAAGACAAAAATAATGGAGATTGTATCAATTGCCATAATTGTGTTTCCGTGTGTCCAACGGGTATTGATATTCGAAATGGAACACAATTGGAGTGTGTAAACTGTACTGCCTGTATCGATGCCTGCAATGCTGTGATGCCCAGAATTAATAAGCCCAAGGGACTTATTCGATTTGCATCGGAGACCTCTATTGCTGAAGGAACCAAACATAAATTAAATGCCAGGGCAAAAGCTTATTCAGTGGTTCTGGGGATTTTAATTGTATTTGTTGCCTACCTGTTTTCTGTAAGAGCTGATGTAGAAACGACTATTTTAAGGGCCCCGGGAACTCTATATCAGGATGCGGGGGATTCTTATAGCAATTTATATACTATAGAATTTGTAAATAAAACACGTAAGGAAATTCCTTTAGACATTAAAATAATGTCAGAATCTGGTAAAATTCAGATGATTGGTGAAAACATGAACGCAAAAGCTGAGGAGCTTACAAAAAGTATGTTCCTGGTACTTATAAAAAAGAACGAGTTATTCAATTCAAAAAATGAAATTCGTTTTGGTGTTTATTCTGAGGATGTGCTCATAGATGAAATTGAATCAACTTTTGTTGGGCCAAATAGCCTGGATAAATGAAAAGTCTAGAGTTTAGACCCCTGAATTGTGTAATTAGTGAAGAAATGGCTGGAACTAAGTTTATATATTTTTAAAATTCATTATATTTAAAGAATTATTAACCCCTTAAACAATAGTAAAATGTTAAATGAATTTAAGAAGTTTATTAGCAAAGGTAATGTTGTTGAAATGGCCGTAGGTCTTATCATGGCAGTATACTTTGGAGCCATCATTAAATCATTGGTGGACCATGTAATTATGCCACCCATTGGTATGTTGCTTGGGAATGTCGATTTCAGTGGACTTAAGATTGTCTTACAGGAAGCCCAGGTTAATGGTGATACCGAAATTGCAGAAGTTGCCATTAGTTATGGTACATTCCTGAATACCATTATTACTTTCGTAATTGTTGCCTTTGCTATTTTCATGGTAGTAAAAGGATACAACAAAATGAAAGAGAACATGGCGAAAGAAGAAGAAGCAGCACCAGCTGCACCTCCAAAGCCTACCAAGGAAGAGGAATTGCTGACTGAAATTAGAGATCTGCTTAAGAAATAACTGAAATTTCTTTTATACAAGTCGGTCTGAGTTAATTTTGTTCTAAAATTATTTTCCACTTATTACCCGGGTACTTTCATTTAAGTTCCCGGGTAAATATTATATAAATGTATAAGTATTCTTATTATCCATAATTGTTCAAATGAAGTTAAAATTTAGCTGGGGAACTGGTATTGCGATATTTATCGTACTCTTTATATGTTTCTATATAAGCCTTATGCTTATCACCAGGCAAAGACGATTTGACATGGTCTCAGACGAATATTATCCTGAAAGTATTGAATTTGAATCGAGAATAAAGAAAACCAGGAATGCGCAATCGCTGAAAGAAAAGGTTCAGATTAATATTAAGGGAGATAGCATTCAAATTGTTCTGCCAGACTGGGAATCTGGCTATAAAGCTACCGGGACAGCTTATTTTTACAGGCCAAACAATTCTCTTGAAGATATGTCAATTCCTTTAAGGGTAAATAAGCTGGGAGAACATGTCTTTAAAGCCAAGCAGTTGAAAACAGGTAGGTATATTGTTAAGATGAATTGGCAAATATCAGACATAGATTATTACGACGAAATTTCAATTTATATTCCCTGATTTATGGATCTTATTACCGCATTAACATTAGGGTTTATTGGCAGTTTCCATTGTATTGGAATGTGTGGCCCTATAGCCATTGCCCTGCCCCTACCAAAAGAAAATTGGACATATAAGCTTTCTGGTGTATTCCTATATAATATAGGAAGGGTAATTACATATGCTATTCTTGGGGCTATATTTGGCCTACTTGGCAAAGGGATACAATTGGCTGGTTTTCAGCGTACTGTATCTATCCTTATGGGTGTTATTATGATATTATCCGTGCTATTCCCATTAATTTTTAAAAGCAGGATATCAATAGATAAGCTTTTCGGTGGATATGTTTCCAAGTTTATAATGGGATTCAAAAAGTTATTTAAAGTCCGTTCACTCTCTTCTCTTTTTACAATCGGATTATTGAATGGCCTCCTTCCCTGCGGATTGGTATATATAGCAATAGCTGGTGCCATTAACACAAATGATGTTACAATGGGCGTTTTCTTTATGATTGCCTTTGGTCTGGCTACCGCTCCGATGCTAGCCGTAGTAACCCTGGCAGGAAATATAATAAGTGCACAACTTCGTTCAAAAGTTAACAAACTAATACCTTATGTAGTAGTAGTAGTTGGCATCTTGTTCATTCTGCGCGGATTGTCACTCGGAATACCCTATGTAAGCCCAAAAGAAAAAATGCTGGAGCCACATGAAAAAATGAAAATGCAAAAGAATACCCAGTCTGAACTAATTTTTTCAAACTCAGCTGTGAAATATTTCAATTTTGTATTACTTTTGCCAGGTAAACACTGAATATTAACCAAAAAAAGAAAAAATGAATAAGAAAGTCCAAAATTTACTGAGTGGAGTAGGCATTGTTTCTATTCTGTTCTTCTCGTCCTGTGGTGGTAGTGCACCGAAGGAAGAAGCTTCCAGTACTACGGTTGTAGAAGAAACCGTACAGGTTGCTACCGAAACTGTTACTGAAACAGCATCTGCATCAGACGAGTTTGCTGCAGGAAAAAAGATTTATGATGAAAAATGTGTTGTTTGCCACCAGGCAGATGCAAAAGGATTACCAGGTGCCTTTCCTCCTTTAGCTCAAGCTGATTATCTACTTGCTGACCCAATAAGAGGTATTGAGCAAACATTGAATGGTTCACATGAGGAAATGATTATAAATGGAGTTACCTACAATGCCCCTATGACGCCTCAGGTAGATACCAAAGAAGATGCCCTGGCTGTTATTAACTATGTGCTGAATAATTTCGGTAACGATGGTGGTGTTCTAACTATGGATGATATTAAAGATGTGGAAATTAAACCCCGAGATCAATAATATATATTCCTTAAAAAATCGAAAGCAATCCTCACAGGATTGCTTTTTTTATTTATAGATACAAAAAGGAATAGATTTTGGGAGGCTCCAAATAACTATTTTGATATTCATCTCACTTTTACAGTATTCTGCATTATTAATTATTTGGTATTTCCGAATATTATTCCTGCTTTTGCGCCACCTGGAAAGCAGCTATTAGCTCTCTCGCCACATTATAAAAATGCAATTTATCATATTCAATTGAATATTCTATTGTATTTGAAAGCATAAGCAAATACTCCTGTTCCAGGCCCATGGTTTCCACACACATTTTTTTTGTAGACATCATCATACCAAAGCTCAGGCTATCCTTTCGCAATTCATAACTACCAGCATAGTTATTACATCCGGAATAACCTGCAATCCTTGACTCTTCATCCAGGAACTGAATGTACAGCTCCTTTTCATCACTTCCAATCTTTACTGGTTTATCATTCAGGCTAACCAGCTTCCAGTAGGTATTTTCAAGGGGAACACTTCCCTGTGAAAATTTGGCTGGGCCCTTTTCTACACTTCTTACCATAACTTTAATAGGATTATCATTCAAATTACCAAATGCCTCAATATGCTCTGTACTGGTAAACAAAAGTTGCTTATTATTCTTAATAACTGCTCGAACAACATATCTACCCTTTTTATTCAATTTTTTTGAATCATAATTCAATAAAATTTCAAACGGGGGTGCTCCTTCTACGGATACTGCTAAACTGGAAATTTCTTCAGCTACCACGTCCATTCTGGAGACATCGGCCAGTGCTACAGTAAGTTCAGAACCAGGGGGCAGCATTTTTCGTTCACGATAATAAACACTGATGTCAAGTGACTTGTTGCTTTTAGCTTCTTTTGATTTAAATCCCTGGCAATCAATAAATAGAAGGGATGATATAATGATAAAAACAAGTAGGAATCCTCTTTTGTGCATTATTTTGTGTTTTAAACATTCAGTATCCAAAAATCTTTAGCTTAGGATTGATCGGGTCCCTTAAACAACCAGTGATCTCTTTTAGCAAAATACGCGAACCCTAAGGTAGTAAAAAATGAGAAAATGGCATACACAAGAGCTGGCTTAGTCATTTCATTATTCTGTAAAATTGTAGCAGTGACCATTAAAGCCAGAGTAGTGTTCTGCAAACCTACCTCAATCCCAATCGTTACACTGCTATTTAGGTCCTTGGTTACATATCTGGATACCACATAACTAATTAATATAGCAAGTATGTGAATTCCAAGTGCATATGGCAAAATTGTTTTCATATCTTCTAAAGTTATCCCACTACCCCCTCCTTCCTCCGATGCAAAGAATTTAATACCAAACATGATTCCAAGCAGTATCACATTTATCCATTTCAATGGCTTCTGGATTTTTAGTGAAAGCTTGGTTAAATACCGGTTAAAAAGCAAACCAAGGAATACTGGAAGAAGAATAATGAGAATAATATCACCTGCTGTTTCCAGGAATGATAAGTGAATATTGCCCGAGTCGTGCATGAAATTCTGCAAGGCTATATTGGTAAACAAGGGAATGGTAACTAGTATCAGGAAGCTATTGATACTCGTAAGTGAAATGGATAGTGCCGTGTCTACTTTTGTAATATAGCTAATAAAGTTTGAAGTAGTCCCTCCCGGACATAGCGAAACTATAAATAAACCTACCTTAATAACCGGATCTAAATTGGAGAAATAAACAATAGTAAAAGCAAGTACAGGAAGAAACAACATCTGCAGGATCAAACCGAGAGCTATTCTTTTTGGGTTCAGAAATACATATTTGAAATCCTTGAATTCCAGTGAGGAACCAATGGTAAACATTATTAATGCTAAAACTATATCTATTAAGTAATTAACCAACATATCTATCAAAATTCAATTATTCCATTATTCTAATATTCAAGGTATCATTTCGCCCAATCAGGCATCTCATTTACATCAATACCCAACATGGGTCCAAGTAACAATATTCCAACCGTAAGAATAATTATTCCAAGAATATTTATGAAAAACCCCACTTTTGCCATATCCATGATTCGCAATCTCTTTGTTCCAAACAAAATGGCGTTAGGAGGCGTGGCAACGGGCATCATAAAAGCAAAGGAACTGGCCAGAGTGGCTGGCACCATCAAAAGTAAGGGATTTCGTCCAATGGCTTTGCCCAGAGCTGCTAGAATAGGCAATATCATTTCGGCCGTTGCTGTATTTGAAGTTAGCTCTGTAAGGAAAGTGATAAGCAAGCAGATACTCCCAATTAGCATGCCAGGAGAAAAAGACTCCAACCCCGACATTTGTACACCAAACCAATCGGAAAGGCCCGATTCCATGAACCCTCCGGCAAGTGCAAAACCACCCCCAAAAAGCAAAACGATATTCCAGGGGAGCCTTGAGGCAGTAGTCCAGTCCAAAATACGGGAATTGTTTTTATCGGGTAATATAAACAGAAATAGTGCAAGGCTGATAGCAACGGTACCATCATTAATATAATCTGCATTTGGAAACAAATTAGACCATCCAGGTATCACAAAGTTACCAAATTGAATGTTGGCCCGTGTTAACCACAATAGTACGAGACTGCAAAAAATGAAAAAGACCACTTTTTCCTCATAGCCCATTTTCCCAAGCTGTTGAAATTGTTGTCTAATAGTATTCCTGTCGATTTTAAAATCAGCCCTACAGAAAACAAAACTCAACAATAGCCACACTAAAAAAAGAAAAACTACCGATATGGGCAGAGCAAAGAAGAACCAGTTGGCAAAAGATATTTCAGGAGCATCGGGAAAGCTTATACTCAGGATCCTGGTAAAGGAAAGGTTAGGTGGTGTACCAACCAGGGTGGCTATTCCTCCAATACTGGCACTGTAGGCGATTCCCAGCAAAAGACCAATCGAATACTTTTCTACTTTTTTCTTCCCAAGAGTATCTTCCAGGTTAATAATTAGAGACAATGCGATAGGAACCATCATCATAGCAGTAGCCGTATTTGAAATCCACATGGATAGAAAAGCAGTAGCGATCATGAAACCCAATAATATTCTTCGTGGTTTGGTCCCAAAAATGAGCAGTGTAAATAAAGCTATTCGCTTATGGAGATTCCATTTCTCCATGGCTAAAGCAACCATAAAACCACCCAGGAAAAGAAAAATCACATGATTAAAATATAGGGCTGATACTTCTTTACCGTCCATCACTCCAAAAAGTGGAAAAAGAGCCACCGGGATTAAAGCTGTGACAGCAAGAGGAACTGTTTCGGTAATCCACCAGATGGCCATGAGAAGGGCTATTCCTGCCATATAGCCAACCCTTGGATTGGCCGGATCAGGATTGAAAAACACGAAAAAAATAATTGCCAAAACCGGGCCTAAAACAAAGCCGATTTTTTTTACTGAAGAATAACCAGAAGTTAAAAATCTGATCCTCATACTAACCCGGGTTTATGCAGACCAGAATGGCCATTGATTTGGATTGATATTTAAAATAGAAATAAAACAATAAATATAGCAGTCGAATGGGGCTAAACCAAATTATTCAAATAATTAATCTCATTGCCAGGCCTATTTGGGAAGTTATATTTTTCTTTTACTTTTGATAAACAATCTAACCAATATCTAAAAATCATGTCTAAACACATCGGGATTCTAACATCTGGAGGGGATACACCGGGATTAAATGCGGCTATTCGGGCTGTTGGAAAAGCTTGTATCAATAAATATAGGATGCAAACAACAGGGTTTTTGGATGGTTTCAGGGGTTTAATGGAAAACAGGTCCATTCCACTCGGACCAAAAGCCCTTGCTGGAATTCTAACTATTGGTGGGACTTTCCTGGGTACCAGTAGAGAAAAGCCATATAAAATGATGATTGGGAACAAGGTTCAGGATATGACGGATGCAATCGTTGAAAATTATTATAAAAATCACCTGGATTGTCTGGTTTGTTTAGGTGGTGGTGGAACACAGAAAAATGCTTACCATCTGGCCAAGCAAGGCCTGAATATTATTACCCTTCCGAAAACCATTGATAATGATGTTGGGATGACTGATATCACCTTTGGCTATGATACAGCTCTGGGAATAGCGGTTGAAGCTATTGACCGCCTCCATAGTACAGCACACAGTCACCATCGTATAATTGTAGTAGAGATTATGGGGCATCGGGCTGGATGGCTTGCACTGGGAGCTGGAATATCAGGAGGGGCTGATGTAATATTGATTCCGGAAATACCCTATGATATAAATATTATTGCCGAGTCGATTACCCAAAGAAGCAGAAGCGGGAAATCTTTCAGTATAGTTGCAGTTGCAGAAGGAGCATTAACCAGGGAAGGAAACAGTAAAATAGAAGATGCAAAAAGACGTATAAACGAAGCCACTAAAAAGAAAGAGCGAACTGAAATCAAAAATGAACTAAGAAAACTCGATAAGGAATATACAGGTAACACGGTTTTCTTGGCTAAGAAACTGGAAAAAATGACCGGCCTTGAATCCAGAGTTACAATTCTTGGACATTTGCAGAGAGGTGGCTCTCCATCCGCAGCTGATAGACTTCTTGCTACCCGTCTGGGAACTGCATGTGCTCGATACATCAATGAGGAAAAGTATGGAAATATGGTAGCTGTTTCAGGTGATGAAACATGCCTGGTTCCTTTGCAAGATGTGGTAGGCAAACTAAAATCGGTTCCCCTTAACCATCCACTGATACAAAGTGCCAGAGAAGTGGGCACCTGCCTGGGTGATGGATTAGATTGATTCTTTACTTATTATTTGTCAATTCGAACGAAGTGAGACCTGTCTTCCAAGAGGCAGGAATCTGAAACATAGAACCCTCTTTTCTATAATAGATTTCTCGTCGTTTCCTCCTTGAAATGACATGGCAAATAAATGTGGTCTTAGCTTAATTATCATTTCGAACAAAGTGAGAAATCTATAAAACAATTTATAATGTAAGATTGAATTAAGGACTAGACCAAAAAAAATTCATACATTTATAATGAGGAATTTGTTAATTAGATTCTATTCAGGATCCCCATTAACTATTAGACTTAACTAAAATCATATCAGCCTCTTAGAAAAATGAATGAGGGCGAAAATAAATTAGAAACCAGAGATCCCGCAGTTGCAGGTAGTTTTTACTCAAGTCATCCTAACGAATTAAGAGCTACGCTAAAGGATTTATTTTCTCAGGCAAATAAGCTAAATTATAAAGGTGAAATTCGAGCTTTGATCTCACCACATGCAGGTTATGTTTTCTCCGGGAAAGTGGCTGCGGCCGGATTTGCACAACTAGATCCAGATACCGAATACCAACGAATTTTTGTAATTGGCTCCAGCCACCACACCGGGTTTTCAGGTGCTTCCATATATAGCCAGGGGCATTACCAGACTCCCCTGGGTGAAGTAGAGGTAGATTTGGAATTGACCAATCAACTTATAGAGGAGAACAATTGCTTTGTTTATAACTCCACAGCACATACCAGGGAACATTCTTTAGAGGTACAACTTCCTTTTCTTCAGTATTATCTCAAAAAACCTTTTAAAATAATACCCATTGTTCTGGGATCACAAAGTCCGGATATATCAAAAGAAATCGGGGAGGCACTCCTACCCTGGTTCATGCCAGGAAATCTCTTTGTGATCAGTACCGACCTTTCCCACTATCCAGCTTACAAGGATGCACAACAAGCTGACCGGCATGTTACCAAGGGAGTTTTATCGAACTCTCCGGATACATTCCTGAAATCTATCAGTGAAAATGACGATATGAATTATCCTGGTTTGCTAACTAGCATGTGTGGATGGCCATCAGTTCTAAGTCTTTTGTACATTACTGAAAAACTGGAGAAAATTGATTACATGGAGGTTCTGTATATGAACTCCGGAGATTCACAATATGGGGATCACAATCGGGTTGTAGGTTATGTGTCTATTATGGTTACAGATCAAAGCAAAAACGATGAAAAGGAATTTCTAAGTAAAAATGATAAGGAGTCCCTATTGAAAATTGCCCGTGAAACCATCAATCAAAAAATTCTTTCCAACAATCAAGCTAAATTCGAAACTGCTCATTTTTCAGAAGTTATTCTTAACCCGGCCGGTGCTTTTGTAAGCCTACACACCCAGGAAGGAAAATTACGTGGATGCATTGGCAAATTCATGCCAGAAAAGCCCTTATATCAGGTTGTGAAGGATATGGCTATATCTTCTGCCTTACAGGATTATCGGTTTTCTCCACTTGCTAAAAGTGAAGTATCAGATATTGATATTGAAATTTCTGTCCTCACTCCTCTCAAAAGTATTCATTCCATTGAAGAGATTGAATTGGGTAAACATGGCATTTATATGCGAAAAGATGGCCGCTCAGGCACTTTCTTACCACAGGTAGCAACAAGTACAGGCTGGACTAAAGAAGAATTCCTGGGGCATTGTGCAGAGGATAAAGCTCAAATTGGATGGGATGGATGGAAAGATGCAGAATTATTTACCTACGAAGCCATCGTATTTTCCGAAAAAGAAATGGGAATCAAACATTGAAAATTGAAATGCTTAAATTTGAGTTCTCAAACTATTCACTACAAATCTACTTCAAATTGTAAGCTGGGTAAGTCCATTTTCCATTAATCGAATAACTTCCAATATTGAATAAACTATATCATATAATGAAAAGTAAAATAATCACGAGTTTAATGCTCCTTGTCATAGTGTTTTCAACTGTTGTCGGGCAGAAAGTAGATTTTTCTTCAGCTTCTGTATTAATTTCCCCTGATATAAAACCAGAAGTTCAGAAATCAGCTTTCCGGGTTCTTGATGAAGAAATTTATGATAGAACCGGGACAAAACTGAATCAGGCTGAGAACTGGAAAAATTCAGGTAAAACCGTAATAGCCCTGACTCTAAGTCATTCAAAGAAATTATTTGGAAAAGCTGTTCCAGTCAGGGATGTAAAAGAATATCCTGAATATAAATCTGAAGGGTTCAGAATCTTTAAGGAGGATTCCGGTGAAAATGTAATTCTTTGGATAATTGGAGCGGATTCAAGGGCCGTAATATTTGGCATTGGAGAGCTTCTTCGCACCGCAACATTATCACAGGACATGTTCATATTAAGTGAGCTCCTGGATTTCTCAAGCTCCCCTGAATATCCACTTCGTGGACATCAATTGGGATATCGAAATACAGCCAATTCTTATGATGCCTGGAGTATAGAACAGTATGACCAATATATTCGGGATCTGGTAATCTTTGGAACCAATGCCATTGAAAATATACCCCTGGGGGGAAATGGGGATGAAAGTGTGCTTATGAAGGAACCCCGGAAAGTAATGAATGTTGCGATGAGTAATATTTGTAATAACTATGATATAGATTACTGGGTGTGGACACCGGCAACCATCGACTTGCATAATGATTCACTGAGGCAGATAGAAATAAAGAAACATGAGGCTTTTTATAAGGACTGCCCGAGGCTAAATGATGTTTTCTTCCCCGGTGGTGATCCAGGTCATAACCACCCAAGTGATGTTATGCCGTTTTTAAAGGAATTACAATCACGGTTAGTGAAGTATCATCCTGATGCTGGAATGTGGATTTCCCTCCAGGGATTCAGCCAGGAACAAATTGATTATTTCTATACCTATTTAAAACAGGAAAAGCCAGATTGGCTGCGTGGTGTTGTATCCGGGCCCAGCAGTCCTTCTATCTCGGAAACCCGTTTCCGACTTCCTCAGCAATACAAGCATCGACACTATCCAGATATAACACACAATGTACGATGTGATTACCCTGCCCTTGATTTTGACCAGGCTTTTGCATTGACTATTGGTAGGGAGGGTATAAATCCGCAGCCAGTGTATTATGCAAAAATTCATAGCGATTATGCCCAGTTTACCGATGGTTTTGTCTCCTATTCAGATGGTTGCCATGATGATGTGAATAAAATAATCTGGAGTCAGCGTGGATGGAATCCTGACAAAAATGTACGAGATATTTTAATTGAGTATTCCCGTTTTTTCTTTGGTTCTGAAGTAGAATCAAGTGCTTCAGAAGGCATCCTGGCACTGGAAAATAACTGGATGGGTCCTCTGGTTGACAATGGAAGTGTGGAGACTACTTTTGCCTATTGGAATAATTTAAACGAAAATCACCCGGAGCTTTCCGATAACTGGAGATGGATCATGCTGCAATTGAGGGCAAATTATGATACCTACATCCAGCGAAGGCAAATAAATGAGAAAAACCTGGAAAGAGAAGCAAATGAAATCCTGGAAAAGGTTGATAAACAGGGCATAGAAGCAGTAATGACAAAATCGCTGGAGAAAATTAATGAAGTAGAATTTAAACCCATTTCTTCTGATATTAGATTAAAAATTGAAAACTACTGTGCAGACCTCTTCAATCTGATTGGGCTGCAAACCAGCGTAGAGCTTTATCAGGCAAGTAATTCACAGCGAGGTTGCATTTTAGATTTTGTAGATTACCCCCTGAATAATCGTTGGTGGTATGCCGATGAGTATAAAAAGATTCAGCAACTCGAAACTGAGGAAGAGAAAAAAGACAGACTTGAGACAATCAGAACATGGGAAAACCCAGGCACGGGGAGCTACTATGATGATGTTTCCAATATTGCTAAAAGTCCCCATGTGACCACAACGGTTTATGATGCCGTTGATTTTGGTTGGTGGGATTCGGGTTATAGTCGCATGCGGCTTTCCTCCCAGGTGTATCAAAACGATCCCAAACTTGAATACAAGAATCTTGATCCAAATGCTCGCTATCTTGTGAGAGTAAGCGGCTATGGGGATGCCCTATTGCGGATTGATGGTTATAGAATGGAGCCTATACTATACAATAAGGAAGTAGAGGAATTTAAAGAGTTTATAGTGCCCCGACAACTGGTCGGAGATGGAAAGATTAGGCTTAGCTTTGACAGACCGGAGGAATCACATATACGGTGGAAGTTTTATTCAAGAATATCCGATGTTTGGTTAATAAAAAGATAAGAGACACCTACTATGAAATATTTGAATTGGATTATTGTTGCAATTGCTTTTATAGGCACAAATGGATGCAATGATCAGGATAAACCCACTACCATAGATCAAGCTTTCTATGAAGATATTCCCTACTTGCAGGATTATGCCATCAAATACTATTTTGAAAAGGAGGATAAAATAGCAATGAAGGTTTATCGTGACCGGAATGGTGTTACCCAGGTTTTAGCATCTGACGGATTGTATGTTCCTGTAAATGGACATTTTCAGTTTCCTGGCACCCTTAAAATGGATAAGCGGTATCGACCCATGCCAGATAAAAACATAAAAGATTTCACAATTCTCGAAAATCAATTTGTATACCTTGATGATGAAGCAGTTTTTAGCAATGCATGGGCCGGGAAGCTTTTCTCAAGGCATCCTATACCAAATGCTGAGCTGCTCTGTGCTGGAGAAAACTTTGATTTCTTAATCTCTGATGGAACAAAGCTTGCTTATATTAAAGATTCCCGGAAGCTTTGGGATACAGATTTGATAGATGATAAGGTTCTGTCCATAAAATACAACATTCATTCAGGACAGTATCTTATTCTGGGTAGTAATGGCCTTCATTCGTTTTCTCCTGATATACAGAAGTTTGTTAAGGTATTCAGTGGAGCTGAATTCACCTGTTTTGAACCAATTCAGAATGGAAAGGAAATTGTCATAGGGACTACTGATGGATATTTTATCATTAATTCTGATGGAAAACTTCTAAATGAGCTAGATAAAATGCTTCCCTGTACAAACCTGACTACTGTAAAAGAAATAGATGAGCGCTTGTGGTTTGGATCTTCTGAAGGAGCCTTTATGCTCCGCGAAGACGGCAAATTCAATTACTATTATGGTGAACGATGGTTGCCAGGAAATCAGGTAATTCATATTGAGAATGGACCAGATAACTCGGTATGGATACTTGCAAACAAAGGGCTTGGACAGATATGCTTTAAAGAAATGACCCTGGAAGACAAAGCAATGATGTTTGAAAAAGATGTACGGCAAAGGAAAATCAGGTATGGGATAGCTGTAGACGCTAGCAGACTGGAAGGTCATGATTTATCCACCGCCGAAAACAAACCAGCAGATAGTGATAATCTTTGGACCAGTATGTATCTTGGAAGTCAATTATTTCGTTATCTGGCAACCGGTTCAGAAGAGGCAAAACAAAACTGCTATGAAGCATTCGAAGCCCTAGAAAGATTTCATAATATAAATAACATCAAAGGCTTATTTGGACGTTCCATCGAAAGAAAAGGATACGAGGCGTTCAAAAAATCCTATAGAACCTATGTAGAAGATTACTGGTATGAAGGTTATAACGGAACCATAGCCTGGCATCATGCCGATGACGAGTGGGACTGGAAAGCCCATGCCAGCAGTGATCAAACAGTGGGGCAGATTTTTGCGATGACACTTATTGCTGAATATATTGATGATGATGAATGGAGGAATCGGGCCATTACAATACTGGATAATCTGATGACTTACATTGTTGAAAATGATATGTGTCTTATCGATACAAATGGAAAGCCAACACTTTGGGGCCGATGGAATCCGGAGTATGTGAATCGTTTTCCGACAATGGTTGGGGACAGAAGAATCTGCTCATCAAATATTGTTGCATTTTTACAAGCCGCATATAAATTTACAGGTAAAGAAATGTTTAAGGAAAAAGCGCTTGAACTTATGAATGAAAATGGATATTTTGAAAACCTCATGCGCTTGATTAGTGAAATTGGTCAGGCACCCGAAGATGCTGATGGTTGGAGCAGAATGCTTTCAGAAGAATGGAACCATTCAGACGACGAGATGTATTTCCTGGCCTATTGGCAATTGTTCCCATATGCCTTGAACGACACTTTGAAAGAGCATTTTAGTGATGCAATTCAAGACCATTGGAATATATTACGTCCAGAAAAGAATCCTCTTTGGAATTTTTGTTATGCCATGACAGGAGCCTCAGAATTTGATTTGGAAGAATCGGTATGGACTCTTAAAGAATGGCCACTTGATATGATTCAGTTTAAAGCAGAAAATAGTCATCGAAAGGATATTGTATTGATAGAACCAAACTTTATGGGGCAGACTACCACTGAAGTTTTACCGCCTGATGAGCGTCCTGAACTAAAGCACAACCGCAGCTCTTTCAAACTGGATACAGGGGATCGGCAAAGCGAGCTCAGTGCAGGTGATACCTATTTACTTCCTTACTGGATGGGTAGGTATCTGGGAGTTATTAGTGAACCAAAATACAACTAACAGATGAGATTTTTTACTTCAATAATCCTGATACTTTCATTGTTTATTTTTTCTGAATGCAGTCCAGAAAATGAAGTAAAAACCATACGGATTGGAATGTGTTCGGATGTACATCTTCCAACCATGCATGATTCCGAATTCCGGATTAAGTCATTTATTGACAGCATGATAATTGCAAAACCAGACTTCATTATTGAGCTTGGAGATTTTGGAACTCCCGCCGTGGAGTATGCTCCATATTTTTCAATATGGGAGTCTTTTCCTGGAATGAAATACCATGTAATTGGCAACCATGAAATGGATGGAGGTACGTCACTAGAGGAAGCTTTAGCCTACAGAAAAATGAAGAGTTCGTACTATTCCTTCTCCATGAATGGATTTACATTTATTGTGCTGGATGGGAACGATAAAAAGCAGGCAGCAGTGAAAGGCTATCAATCATACATTGGAAACGCACAATTAGACTGGTTAAAAGAGGAACTAAAAAATGCTATGGAACCCTTAATTATTTTTTCCCACCAGGGCATTGGAACAGATCCCGATAACCCTGGGGAAAGATATTCGATAGAGAATTCACAGGAGGTAAGGACCTTGTTTGAAGATCACAATAAAACTAGCATTTCCAATAGAGTCATTTGTTGTTTTAACGGGCATACACACCATGATTATGCGGAAGAAATACATGGTATCTGGTATATTACTATCAATTCAATGTCATACAAATGGCTGGGTGAAGAGTACGAATATATCCGATATAGTGAAGAAATTGACAAAGAATATAAATGGATTAAATATACCGCGCCATATGAAGATCCACTATACACTGTGGTAGAAATATCATCGGATGGGTATATAAAAATGTCCGGTAAAAAATCAGAGTATGTTGGCCCATCCCCATGGGAACTAGGATATCCTGAGCATTTACGGAAATATGTTAGACCCGAAATCACTGAACGAATTCTGATATTATCTGAGGAATAATACAACAATTATTCATTGCTATTCGAACCGGAGAGCTTCGACCGGATTCTTTTTTGCTGCTTGGAATACTTGCCAGTTTACTGTTAGTAATGCTATACCAAATACAATCATTCCTGCTGCAACAAAAACCCACCAGCTAAGTTCTGTTTTGTAAACAAAATTTTGTAACCATTTCTGCATGGCATACCAGGCAATTGGAGAAGCAATAATAAAGGCGATTACTACCCATTTTATGAATTTCCGGTTCAACATAATTAAAATCTCTGATCCTTTGGCCCCAAAAACTCTGCGTACGCCAATTTCTTTGTTATGACGGTCGATAGAAAAGATTGCCATACCCAGAATTCCCATAACCGAAATTACTGTTGCCAGAAGAGCAAAGGCTATGGTGATATTTCTTAACCGGGTTTCTGCCTGGTATTCTTCATTAAGGAGATCATCGAAAAAGCGGTATGAGAATTCTCTATCATCCCGGTGTTTCTTATATGTATCCTGAATGTAATGAATCGCTTCAGATGTATTTCCAGGTGCTATACGCACATTCATTGTCATAATACTCTGGGGATCATTGGTCATTACCAGCGGTCCGATAGGATGATGCAAGGGTCTGAAATGAAAATCTTTCACAACCCCTACTATTACATTATTTCCAATTCTCTGGCCAACCGGATCTATGAAACCCAGCATTCTTTCGGCTGTTTCATTGACAACTATTGGAATAGAAACTGCATAATCTTTTCCTTCTTTCTGACTCTCCATTGAGTTTTTATATTCCTTCCAATATTCACTGTGGTCCATTTTTAGAAATTGACCTTTGGTTACATCCAAATTATAGGTTTTTGCGAAATCTTCATCTACAAAATACAAGTATGTCTGCAAGGTATCTAAAGTCCCCTGATGACTTAAGGGAAAGCTGTATTTGAGTGCAAAATCGACAGGTGCATATGTGCTGGCTGAAACACTCAAAATATTTGGATTCTTTAAAAGTTCTTCTTTAAATTGCTTATTACCATACCACAATCCCGTTGGGATAACAACAATATTTTCGTCATCAATCCCAAGATCTTTGTTGTGTATAAAATTTAATTGTTTAACAAACAGTGCCGTGACAATGATAAAAAAAATGGTTATCGTAAACTGAATGGTAACAAGCAAGCTGATAAAATTATTTTTTGAACCTGATACTGAAGCTCCTCTAAAAATTCCAATTGGGTTAAATGAAGAGAGAATTAATGAAGGATATAAGCCAGCAATTATGCCAACTATAATGGTCAATAGAAAAAGCTTAGTAATAAATTCAGATGAAATGGGTATAAGTAATTGCTTTGATATGAGGGTGTTAAACCAAGGAAGAATATACCAAACAGCAATTAATGCAAGAATGGTGGCTGCAAATGTTTGAAAAACAGATTCTGCCATAAACTGTCTAAAGATGTCTATCCTCCTGGCCCCATTTACTTTCTTTATGCCTATCTCAACATAGCGTTCAGATGCTCTGGCAACAGATAACACTGAAAAATTAAGAGAGGCCATAAGTATTATCAAGGATGCAAGTCCTGATAAAATCCATATTTGATTGTAATTCCCTCGGTTCTTATCGTATCTGTCATTCTCATAATCAGAATGAAGGTGTATGTCTGCAAGAGGCTGAAAAACAAGCTTATCGGTATGGTTAGAATATCGACCCACATGATTTGTTAAATTGGTAAGAAATTGTTCGTCAATGGTAGCATCATTTCGCAACTTAATATATACCCTGACATGCCCCTTATCACTCCAGCTATCAGAATATGCTGAATATCGACTATTCTTTTCAGAAAGCATAAAACCAAAATCCTGATGGCTTTGATCCGGAATTCGAACGACTCCGCCAACGGTGTATACTTCCATGGAATACTTGTCGCTGATCAATACCTTTCCATAGGCAGCCTGGTCACCAAATATTTTTTTTGCTGTTTCTTCAGATAGTACAATATTTTCGGACTTTTCAAATGCAGTTTCAGGTGAACCTTCTATAAATTCAAAGCCTTTAAAAATATTGAAGAAATCCTCGTTTGTCCAGCACATTTTCGCTTCAATTTTATCACCACCTGACTGCAACTTTAGAGGTGAATCTTCCGAGCTATAACTGATATAGCTAGCATATTCAATTTGTGGATAATCCATCTTCAAAGTTTTTGGCACCGGTCTGTAGCACATAGGAGATTTTACAATTACGTCCCCCTGCTTTGAAAGGGTAAGAACTCTGTAAATCCGCTGATAATCAGGATGGAACTTCTCGTAGCTCAACTCATTGTAAACCCAGATATAAATAAGTAAACTGGCCAAAACACCCAATGTAAAACCGATGAAAGTGATACTTGAATATACTGGTTTACTGATTATATTCCGGACTGCTATTTTTATTTGGAAGTTCATTCTAAAGCAAGTACTATTTTACTATCATAAGGATATCCTCAAATTCGGAAACCGAAGCAGCTAACCGCATCAATTCATTCTTTTTAGACTCAGAAACCTCATACCCTAAGAATTGTTCCGATTCTACCCTTTCTTTTAGGTCTATCCCTTTTAAAGAAATCAATATTTCACCATTATTCCCCACCATGTAGGCAGAGGGCCAAACTGGAATTCCTCCGTCAATATCATTCTTCAGTATTTCAGGGGAATAATTAAATGGATCACCCTTAATAATAGAGAATTGGTGATCCGATTTAGAGTACAAACCATAATAAATCTTAACCGTTTTATTTTTCCTTGTGTTTGGACAATCATAATCATCTTTTGTGAATGTTAAAAAGATGTAATTCTTTGTTTCAGCAAATTCACCGGGTATAATTTTTTCTGAAAGTTTATAATCAGGATCAATCCCTTGTTGTTTTGAAACTTTATAACTTCCGAGGTTCAACACAAAAACCGGAGATAAACGGTTTGGTGGAATAACCTGGAAGATTGTATCGCTAAAAGGTGTCCGGAAGTACAATTTTCCCTTATTTTCATACTGGGTTCCGCCATCTGTGTTTCGCATCAATGATTTAGAATAATTAGTCAGTTGTTCTAACTGCGTAAATTTTGATAGAGTATCACCCTGATTATTAAGAATTACCATCATGTTTTCACCATTTGTTGGAAGAGCATATGAATTAGGATCAAACATATATGCTCCCCTATTATTCAAGAAAAATTCCGGTGAGCCGCTGAACATACCTTGATGTTTCCGAGGTTTTGGAGGCTCCGTATTGCCATGATTAAGGTCAATTAACACATTTCCCAACCCGGATATTTGATCAGGACTTTCTGGGTCAAAATCAGAGTTTACTGCTATTTGAGTTGTAGAGCAATCATATTCTATAATATACCTGCGCCCAGTTATATTATTGCTGTATATGTAAAACAGGCTATTCCCAATACCTCTAACCTCCAGGCCACCGCCTATCTTTGTATAATCATTCCAGAATAATATCCTGTCAGATCTTACTTCAACCCCGGTATACTCATTTTTCACAATGGAGCGAATGTATCTTCCATCTTTGGAATATTGATGAATTCCATAGTGATTAAGAGCAACAATGTAGTTTTCCAAGAGGTAATACTTAAATTTCAGATCTGTAGGAATTGTTGAATCCGGCACTGCCTCCATCCTGACGTAAGTGATGTCTGCAGCAATGTCTGATAATTTGATTTCTTTTATATTTTCAAGATTTCCAACAATATCTATAATCTTAGGAGGATGAGCTTGATCTATTATTCGGTCCTCTTTGTGTCGGAAAGCTTTCGATCGAAGCTTTAATGTATCTCCATCCTGTTTTTCGCGGCCAACTTTTAATGCTTCCTCCTTTTCCTCTTCCTGTCTAAGAATATCCTTTGACAATTCTTCTTCATTGGTCTTTAGACGGTTATTCCGACATGATAAACTAAATACCAGGGGTAGAAGTATTGCTACGTTAATTATTAAATACCTCATTTTTAAGCTACTTTTTAATCAACCAGACCTCAGAAACTATCGTTCCCCAGCCGCCAGAGTTACGCCATTGTTCAATGGCTACCCGGTCGCCCTGAGCCACATCTGATGCATGTTTAAGCCGTATTATTAATTGGCCATCTTTAGTAAGTTTTGAAGGAATATCAAAGTTAAAAAAATCGCTCATTTGTAAGGGTAATTCAACTTCTTCAACTAACAATTGATCGTCAGCATATATGGATTGAGATTTCTGATTCATCCTGTCGGCGTACCTGGCCTGGTACCAGGGGCGAACAAATGTAAACTGAATTGAATATTTTGCCTCTGGATCCAGATCAGTATACTCAAGACTTACTCCCTGAACTTCATCCTGTGTGAAGTGCATAGAACGTTGACTCGGTCGGTTTCCCTCGGAAAGCATATCTGAAACATAAGGCTGGCCATGATCATAAGGATAACCAAAAATCACATTTGGAGCATTATTTGAAGTTCCCAGGTTATCGTAAAATCCACCCTCTCCCGGATTTTCATAATCTGCTATCATTTCAAGTAGATTCAGTCTATCTTTCTTACTAGCATTCTCTGCTCTTTCAAGTTGTCGTTCCAACCAAGCTAAACCAATAAAATCATGTTGGAGATTATATATCCCATCATTCCTAACACCAAATAGATCATTACTTTCAGAACCCAACTGTTCAGCCTCCATTCTTAGTTCAGCCATTTCAGGCGTTTCCTCTTCAAATGATGATGGACTAAATTCAGTTAATAAGTCCTTGATTGATATCGTTTTATTCCCAGTCAACAAACTACCTACCTTGTTTTCAATATTGTCCTGAAACTCCTTCTGCTGTTTGACTTTAAGTTGCACATACTTGTCTATGGCTGCTTTTTGCATGTACATTCTCCACAGCCAGTTTTCTTTCATCAATTCGGAAGGCATTATTTCTCCAGCCTTTTTTACCAGTTTATAATAGCTATCTATTCCACTTTTTTGATCAAGAGGAAATTCTAAATCTTCTTCAATATTCTCCTCAAGCTGAAATAAAGCTTTAGCCATTAACTGGCTCGCCTCATCACCAAACCAATATTTACAGTATTCATCCACAACTTGTTCCACAGTCATTCTGGGTGCCCACAATAGTCGCTGCCACATCCACTGGTTAAATTGATCATGATGACCACTTGAATGTGTAATGTCCCCTACCCCATATCTCATCAAATCGTTGAAGACCCGGTGGTAGTATCTCGGCCAGGCATAAAAGGTCTGTCGATTATAAACCATTGTTAAATACTGATCTGGTCTACGCTCATAAATATCATGACTCCAATGGGGAGGTAGATCCCCATTCCTGTCCGATCGAGGATACATCTGAATATAAGCATGTTGAGCATACTTCCAGTGTGTAATTTCATTGTAATATACCAGATCATGTCGTGCCGGAATCTGATGCAATATATCCTGTGGATACAATCCATAGGGACCAAATCCAGGGTAGCGAAACAGATCCATCCGATGGGTTTGACGGTGGCCCGGTTGCCAGGTTGTGGCGTCTGAACCTGGTCCATAACCCCAGGCCCACAGCCAGTCCCTGTCTTTTTCATTCAAATATTGGAATATGGCATTATCATCTTCATTATCAAACTTTTGATTGGTAAAATAAACCCGGCTTTCAGGATGATAGCTATGTATAATGGCCGCCATTTCCTCAACTAACTTGATAAAAGTTAGGCCATAGGGATCACATCTATCACATTCACAGCCACCCCCATCACCACCATGGAATTTAACCAGGTCAAAGCTTGGGCTGGACTTAAAATAATCTTCACATTTTTTCAACATAAATGCCCTGGCCTCCGGTACTGACAAGCATGCATACCCAATCCTGCCAATTGATTCAGAGGCAATCCATTCCTCCGGAATATCTCTTCCGGCAGTATTGGCTCCAAAAGCGCCCTGAGTCATTAATCCATAGGATTTAATAAAATCAAACATGGGACCTTCATCCGTACTGAATATATTGGCCCCGGCCAGGGCATAATCCAGGATCACCCTTTGCGTTTCAGCTTCCGTCCAGTCTCTAACATGAGCCAATCGTTTCGCGACTCCACTTTGCCCATACTGGGTACCCCTAATCTCAAACGCAGGTGCTGTTCGAATATTCAACTCCTCAGGCAAACTTAACTCCCCATCTCTGATTTTCACCTGTCTGAGAAATTCACCCACTGCATACAGGCAAGCTCTTTCGTCCACACCGGCTGAAATTAAAAACGATTCCTTATTACTATGAATGAATTGAAGTAAGAAGCCTTCAGGCCCGAGAGCCAAATCTGTAAGTTCAGGTATTCTGTATTTTTCAAACTGAAGCTTTAGATATTTATGATGATTAGGCATCCCCATTAGGATTCTTAGATCATTCGCAATAAGATCTATCCTCTCTGACTCATGAACCAGTTTGACATTTTGAATACCAGCTTCATAAAGCCTATCTATCAATAAGTGTGCGATTCTTTTTTCAACATCACCAGCTTGTGAACCAAGCTGTACAACAACACTATTAAAGTCTCGTGCATAACTATAGGAGGGTTGAAAAGCAATTAGAAGGAGGAAGCCTGCAATGAATGAAGGTTTAACGAATCCTTTTATTTTTCGAATCGCTGATCTCATATTTCAATCATATTTAGTAAAGAAAACTGACTATTTTCAAGAGCTTAAGCAAGCGTCAACTCGTTTCTTTTTCTCCAGAAAATGTATGCAACAAAGGATACTACCAATGCCAGGGCAATCCCAAATTCACTACTAATATAGGCCGTTACCCCAGTATCAGCAGTAGCCTGGTCGAAATACCCCTGTATGTATAAGTTATGGCTGGCATGTAAAAACATGGCTGTCCATACACTACCGGAGCGAAGCCGCAACCAGGCAAAGATAAAGCTTGCACCCATTGCAAGTATGGTAAAACAACCCAGACCAAACCACCAGGGAGTACCTGAATTGTAATCAGCAAAAATAAGGACAGGTATATGATATACTGCCCATATTACCCCGCTTATTAAAGAAAGTTTGGTGTAAGTGGTAATTTTAGCCAATTCAGGAACCAGGAATCCTCTCCATCCAATTTCCTCGCCAAGAGCAGTAAAACAGCTCATTAATGTTCCCAGAACAATAAAACTGAAAAGGTTTGAGGGAATGAATCCATTAAACTTACCTAGTCCTGTAATCCAAATCAGGCTATAAGCCATAAGGGCATATAAAATTGGTAAGAAGTACGAGATTAACTGATATTTTGTTTTCCCCCACTTCCAGCCCAGTCCTTTAAGGCTTTTCTGATAAATTAATTGTGTAATAATAGCTGAAATACCCGGGCACCACATTAAGCAAATCACATACAAGCCCCCCTTCGCTTCCAAAGAACCAGCTGAAATAATCAAATAATAGAAAATTGAACTAAGTCCAAAAGTAAAGGCCAGGTATGTAATAATCTTTTTATAAGATTTCTGAGTATTATCCATCTGGATCAAGTGAGTTTATTTATCTGTAAATATAAATATCTTTTTTATGATCCGTATTCTCGCGATTGAGAGGCAAGAAAGTAATAAAAGAGAATAATGGTTGAATATTATGGTGTCAGAAAGCCTGTGGCCTTCTAGAAATCTTACTACCTGAATAAGAGTCTAACCTATATATTTCGTGCTAATATACGAATTCGAGCTCATCTATATTTAGGACACTTCCTATCGCTCCTGAAAAATTGGCTCCACAAAAACTTGAAGTGGCAACAAAAGTGATATGAGTTGGCAAGACAAAACTTGCTGAATCTGCACTTACAAAGTTGGTGCCTGGAGCTCTCATATAATCCGGATAGGAATCGTCTAAAGGTCCATAGGCAAAGTCCATCTGCAGATCTGTCAGGTCTTCTATTGTGTCACTGCTTCTAAACCAGGCTGTTGCCAAGCGCTCAGTTGCTGTTGCAGTTCTAACTTCCAACAAACAATAAATGTCGCACTGATCCGGATCTGGAAGTACATTCCCTCCTGAGTCCTTATTGGTGGCCCCTGGTGTATAAGAATATTTGATATTCATTTTTTGAGGTCTTCCTGTGAAAGGTGTTCCAAAATCAATGGCAGCCTGAGAATCTGTAGGATCTATATTGTCCTTATTAAACTTACCGGTAAATATTGAACCAGCTGAAATCGGAGTCCCAAAACCTGCCGCCAGTGAGCCATTATCAAGCGTTTGTAAATTTGCAGCCTTATTTCCCGGGCTTAGTTCAATAGGAGTTGTAGCCAGTAGGTTAAGAATCTGAGTTCCTGCATTCCCTGTTCCCCATACCGTTGTGCTTGCATCCGTCCCAGGCTCATAGTATCCTGAAGAAGTTTGATACCAATCTTCAAAATCAGAATCTGGAAGTTGTGGGGTACTTGATGCCACTGAAGGTTTGATTATCCAGGTATATTTTGTACCATCCTCCGCTGTCACTTGTATACTATCATTCTGATTTAAATCAAGTATATCATTCAACTGTTTATCAGAAATTGCATAGGAAGATAATGTAAGGCTTGTAATCTGAATATTTGACAATTCTACACCGGGAGGAAAATCAATATCAATTTCATAATCCTGAGTGTTAAATACGGCCTGACTTGCCTGATTACTTACTTCAATAGTTTTAATATTACCATAAGGAGACAAACCAAAATAGTCTTCTTTTACACATCCATGAAAAAGAATAAAACCTATAGCGAATAGTAATAAAATTTGTTTTTTCATAATCATAAAAATTTACTTTTGTTTCCTCGATCCAATATAATATGCGAGCCCTATATCGAGAGAAAGAATATCTATACTAAAGTTTACATTGTTCCTTTCATCCCTTGCATCATCCTGCCCATCGGTTTTAGTTTTTGTCAATTGATAAGTATATCCAAGCACATTAAGCTGAAGTTCGAATGCAAAGTTTTCCATGGCAAAAAAAGTAATCCCTGGACTGATTCCAATTCCAAAATTGAATTGGGTGCTAAAAGATTTTGAAATTTCATCGAGATTTTTGATTTGTTCATCCACTGTAGAAGACCATCCGAGGCTAACACCGAGATCTACAAAGAAACTGAATCACTCACTTGCAGTTAATGGAATTGAAGACCTAAAGTTGGGAGTAAAAGAATATCCACGAGATATTGAATTAATCTGTGTAGTATCGGGGTCAACAAACACCCGGCCGGTAAATTTACTTTGAGAATAATTAAAGTCTAAACCAACCATAGCATAATTCCATAAATAATAGCCTCCCTTAAACAAAAGGTTATAATTCAGATTATCACCATTAAGGACTTTACCTAAAATTCGTTCTGTATTTATCAAATTTTTGTCCTGAATCGAAAAGGACAAGCCAACATAGGAATTGCCTTTCTTAAAAGGTTTAAAGTCGTCTTTGTAATAACTTGAGAGTAATTCATAAGGAGTATAGCTTACTTTACTGGTATCTGCCTGTGCATGAGCTACACTCCCATAAAGCAAAGTTCCAACCAGTATTGAGATAAAAAATTTAACCATAATGTTTGTTTTAGTAATTCAATCCTATACAAACATATTGGAATATGATATCTAGGACAATACCCAAAAGTGGAAAAAAGGTGGTAATCAATGCTTCTAGTCACAAGGTCTAAAGAATGGAAAATTATCCATGCACTTTGATGTTCGGGATGCACAAAATCCTAGAAACTATTTCAAACTGAACCAAAATCAGGAAAAGCATGGCAATTCTGCGAGTAAATCTCAAAATTTTAGTAAGATAGCCATTGAAAAAACCTGATAGATTATTATATTTGCATTGTAAATCATCTTGTTACCTACAAAGCAAAACGGAAAAATATAAACTTTATACAGATTAAACCTATGAAAACATTTTATAGCATTTTTGTTATCCTTTCCCTACTCTTTTCTTCCCAGGCATTTTCACAGGAAAAAATTGAAATTAGAGAAGATAATGTAGACATGTCTATGGGAAACAAACCGGCTTACATTATTATGATTCCACAGGCGAACATGAAGGATGTCTTAAAATCCTGGAAAAAGAAGATAAAGCAAAATACAAAAGCCAAAGTCGAGCAAAATGGCGCTGAACATTCTATAAAAGGTACTTTGATTACTGAAATATACAGCGATCCTATTAACATATACAGTGCTGTAATACAAGTTGATTCATCGGTAAAACTGATATCTTTATTTGAGGTCGATAGTATATTCTTTACGCCCGGAGTACAAGATTCACATATCGACAATGAAAGAACCTATCAGGGCATTAAGAATTTTGTCTATGGTTTTGCCCTTGAAGAGTATAAAAATGCTGTCTCAGATGAATTGAAGCTGGAGGGTAATAATTTGAAGAATTTGGCCAACGAACTGGAGAAGCTCGAAAAACAAAATACAAATTACCACAAAACTATTGCATCCAACGAGCAAAATATTCAGAGGAGTGAATCAGAAATAGTTTTATTGGAAAAACAGCAGGAAAGGAACCTGGATGATATTGATAAGAACCGATCTAATGTATCCTCTGCCAGTAAAGACGAAGAAAAGGGTGCAAAAAAAATATTAAAGGAAAGTGAAAAAGAGAAAAAGAGTATTGAAAATAAGTTTGAAAAGGAGAAGAAAAAAATAATTGACTATAATTCAAAAATAAGTGAAAACACTCGTTTGGCTGAAGAAAACCTAATAGCCCAGGTTGCCAAAAAAGAGGATATTGAAGTACAAAAGGCAATTGTTGATAAAGTCACACAAAAGCTCAGCAATATCAAATAATCCAGAGATAAGTAAGATTACTTAAGCTGATCTTTAAACTGTTTCCTAAATTTCTTCACTTTTGGGCTAATAATAACTGAACAATAAGGTTGATTGGGATTGTTCAGGAAATAGTCTTGGTGGTACTTTTCTGCTGTGTAAAAACCATTAAATTCTGAAATTTCCGTGACTACAGGATCCTTGAAACCCCCCGAAGCATCTGCCTTGCTTTTTGATTCCTCAGCCAGCTTTTTTTGTTCCTCAGAATGATAAAATATTACAGAGCGGTACTGAGAACCAATATCCGCTCCCTGGCGATTTAAGGTAGTCGGGTCATGCACTTCCCAAAAAACTTCGAGAATCTCTTCGAAACTAATTATTTGTGGATCAAAGCTTATCTGGCAAACTTCCGCATGTCCAGTAAATCCGGAACACACCTGCTGGTAGGTTGGGTTCTTTTGCTCTCCACCGGAATACCCGGAAACAACAGATTCAACTCCTTTGAGATCCTCATAAATTGCCTCTACGCACCAAAAACAGCCTGCGCCCAAAGTTGCTACTTCACGGCCACCTGACCGGGTTTCTACCTTTATATCTTTATCTTCCATAGTATTTATTTGATTCTTCTTCTCCCCGGCCTCTAGCATCGAAAAATGGACAGGCAAGATTAAAACAGTTAAAAACAATATTTTAAAATTTCTCAATATCATAATTCAATTATTACTACTGCAAAAAAGTAAATTATCTGTTAAATGGAAACGATTTTTCGGTCTAAATATTTTATAAATAATTTTTGCAAATCATATATCAAAGCTCCATTCGTATTATTTAAACAGTCTGATCGCCATAATTGTTCACTTTTGTGCAGAAGTTAATAACTCAATAATTCGTATACATAAAGTTTAGTCAAAATTTTGTATCTTACATAAGATGAAATAAAGCTTTATTTAAATGAAAATTATACGGGTTAAAGAAAGTTCGAAGGAAATCTTACAGACGATAAATAAATTATTGCCACAACTATCTCCTTCAAGCAATCAACTTAGTGAAAGAGAGCTAAGCAAGATTTTAAAAGCAGAATCAAATCAAATTCTATTAGCGACTCATAATGGAGAAATTTGTGGAATGCTTACACTGGTAATATGCCATCTTACAAGTGGCAATAAGGCTGTGATTGAAGATGTAGCGGTAGATGAAGCATTCAGGGGAAGAGGAATTGGCAAAATGCTTATGGAAGAAGCTATTGCCATAGCAAAACATCTAGGTCTAAAACATATTAACCTAACTTCAAATCGGGCAAGGCTGGCAGCCAATGCTTTATACCGTAGAATTGGATTTAAAAAACGCGATACGAATGTTTATCGCTTAGCTCTTCAAGAAGAGCAAATGTCTTAAAAATCTGAGATCATTTTTCATTTACTGTTCCAACAAATAATCCAATATTATAAGCCATTCTTCCTCAAGGCTTTGATTCGGCATCTTTTTATTTGCCCGCTTGTACCAATAGGAAGCATTCCATTCATCACCTTCCACCCTGTGCAGGTAGGCATGAACCCATGATCCATCGGGGTTGGACACAATTTGTGCTATGGAATGTGCCCTGTCCCAATCGCCTTTCTTATCCCACCATAAGGCTTGTAATAATTGAGGCAAATTTGATTCAGGAGCTTCCTCATTTAAGCTTTTTATGAAATCAGTATTTGTCATATAAATATATTATCGTAAAGCTATCATATAGTCATCAATTTCCGCCATTACTTCGCCTAATTCAACATATTCTTTTATCCTTACTTCCGGGCATCCGGCTATCATAGCAGAAAGTCTTTTATTCACCTGTATTTTATAAAGACAAAGAATTTTCTTCTTTAAATCAACCGCTTTTGCAATTTCAAATCCAACGCCAAGGCTGGGATTTGAGACTTCAGCAACCACTACATCAGAAGAAGTTAGCCAATCCAGATCCCTTTTAAATATAGAACTATCGGTCAATTTGTTCTCCCCATTTTCTGTAATCTTATCATCAGCTATATGTTCTGTTAAAACTTCACCGTACTTCCCCAGATAATCTATTATCTTCTTATAGAATTCAATATGCTCTCTACCTCCCCTGATTGAACCGGCAAAATAAATCTTCATAATCTAACTATAATTTTGGTGAATATACAATACATCCTACTTTGTCAGGATGATCCAGAACATAAGAGTCTTTAGGCTCCTTTCTTAAAAGCCAGATAAAAATAAAATCTCCCCCTGCAGCAACCGTAAAAATGATTCCCAGGATCAAGCTCATACTGTTGCCTGTTAAAATACCTGCCAGGGCAGGTATGAACCCCAGCACAATGCCGGGCATAATAGTACCCAGTCTGTATTCATTGATGGGTAATATCTCACTACAATGACAATAGGGTGTTAAAGCTTTCCAGATAATTCCATACTGAATAGATTTAAATCCCTTTTTGCAAAAAATGGCCCAGGTAATTCCATGTATTAATTCATGAAGAAGAACCCCTAAAATCAATAAGCCAAAGAACAGGAAGCCCTTTTCACTAATTATTTCATGATA
>JASJGS010000048.1:0-16773 GCA_033791445.1 Bacteroidales bacterium
TTGGCTGTGGTTTAGACAATCGTTTTGAAAGAGTAGATAACGGACAAATCGACTTTTTTGATCTGGACTTGCCTGATATAATTGAGATAAAGAAACAATTATTCAATGAAACAACTCGCTATCAATTCATTCCCCAATCTGTTTTTGACTTTAGCTGGATGAAACGAATTACAGGAAAAGATATTCTCTTTTTGGCTGAAGGGGTTTTTATGTATTGTAAAGAAAAAGATGTGAAATCATTGTTTCTAAAATTGCAAAATAGCTTCCCGGGTTCTGAGATTGTCTGCGAAGTATTCAACTCGCTGTGGCTAAAGGGTTGGTTAAAGAAGATGATGAACTTTAAAATGCAAAAAGAATTAAATTTGGGGAAAGATGCTACATTCCTTTTTGGAATAAGACACAGCCATGAAATGGAAAGTTGGAGTAATGGCATTAGTCTTCTCGGCGATTGGTCCTACTTTGATAGTGATGAAAAAAAACTTGGGTGGATTAAAATATTTAGACATATTGACCTTTTTAGGAAAACACAATGGACCGTACATTATAAATTAAATGTAAATCCTGGCTCCTAACCTAATACCCTGATTATTGAGTGCAGTGAAATATCAATTAAAATCAGGGGCCCAAAATGATCTGTAGTAACCCTGGTTTTTAAAAATTGTACCTTCGTCATCAACTCTACCACATAAATTTCCAAAATATGAAAAAACAGATATTTTTAATCGTATTAATAATTGGCCTGTCATATAACACCAATGCACAGGATCCAGATGAAAAGTATAGTAAGCATGTAAAAACACTGGATTCTACACTTGAATCTCTATATGGAGTAATTTCAGGCGAAAAAGGCGAGGAACGGAACTGGGAGCTTATGAAATATTTATTCCATCCGGATGCTAAATTAATTCCGGCTGGGAAAAACAAAGAAGGGATTTATCAGGCTAGTTATATGACAGTAGATGATTATATAAATGCCTCTGGAAAATGGCTAATAGAAAATGGTTTTTTTGAAAAAGAAATTCATAGAGTTGTTAACACCTTCGGAAATATTGTCCAGGTATTTAGCACTTATGAATCATTCAGGAGTGAGTCGGATGAAGAACCATTCATGCGCGGTATCAACAGTATCCAATTACTAAATGATGGAGAAAGATGGTGGATAATAAATATCTACTGGACTCAGGAATCACCTGAAAACCCAATTCCCGAAGAATATTTGCCTGGTAAATAAATAAATAGGGATCTACCTCCGTTTTCTTTACTTTACTATTGGCAAACTTATCTGTGAAGGATATTGCTTTGAATGATGCACCTTGTTGTGTGCGACAATTCCTTCTTTTTCATCATAATTTGCACCACCAGTATTCAGGTTTCTGGCGAAACGAGGGAAATTACTACTCGAAATTTCAATTCTAATACAGTGCCCCTTTTCAAAGTAATTACTGGTAGATAAGGGTGTTAAATCTACCTGATAAACCATACCCTCTTCCATGAACACCTCTTTATCATATCCTTCTCTATACCGAACTCTCTGAATAGTTTCATCCAGATTATAGGCCCTGCCATCGGAATAAACATCAATTAGCTTAAGGGTAAAATCCGTATCTTTTACATCGGATGAAACAAATAATGTGGTTTCAATAAAACCAGATACCTCCACACCTTCTTTTAAGGGTTCTGTGGTATAAACCAGAATATCCTCTCGCGTTTCCATCTCCCGCTGATCAAAAGATCCGGCTTTAAGAGCATTTCCCATACAACAAACATTGCCTCCGTAAGAGGGAACAGGATTCATCGGATCATATGTAAATCCATCAGGTATATCTTTCTTCTTTGGCTTTGAAGCAACTAACTTACCGGTACCTGATAAAGAATTAGCATGGCCATCACTACTTAAATAAAAGGTAGTCATTTCGGCATTTTCTGGGGGCCAGGTTTCTGAAGCTTGCCATTGATTAGATCCCATTGTATAATACTGAACCCTGGGTGTCTTTTCTTTAAAATCATTTTGTTCACCTTTTAGCCAGAGATCAAACCATGCATAAATTTGTTCAGAATAATTGAGCCTGGCATCTCCAACATTTCGTTCTCCCACCATAGTATTTCCAGTAGCCCTTGTAAATCCACAATGTGTAGTGGGGGCAATAACCAGATATTGATTATCTCTAACTTCCGGGTCCGAGGCATTGTTTCTCACATGATTAAACAGGGCCAAGTTCGGACTTATGGATACATCATACCAGGAAGCAAACCAGAAGCCAGGAATGGAAATTTCCATATTATCGTGGTATAATCCTCCCTCGTACCAATCGGCATGATTTGGTGTACGCCGAACCATTTTATCAAAGACCTCTCGCTTCCCATGAATATTTTGTAACATATCCTGAATGGGCAAATGCTTCAAAGCTTCTGACATATCCACCCGTGGATTTTCAGGAGCCAGATCATAATACCTGGATATGCGTATTAAATCCTCCTGGCTTGCTCCAGCTGGTATTCTTGGTTTAAACTTATCGTGTTCAACACCATATAACCAGGAAAAAAATAACAATTGTTCTGCTCCACCCCGATACCAATTTCCCTGCTCATAGTAATCCCCCACCCTGCCTACTCCTGCACCATATGCCTGTGGTACCATAGCTGCAAAGGAGGGATGATCCAGGGCTGCAACTGCCATTTGCCATTCTGCGGTTGAGGAACATCCATAGGTTCCAATCTTTCCATTGGACCAGGACTGGTCATTCATCCATGTAAATGCATCATAACCATCCGTTAAAGGAACGCCTAATATATCCCATTCTCCTTCAGAATAGTAGCGTCCACGCTCATTTTGAACCACATAAGCATATCCTCTTTTAACAGCTTCATAGGCTCTTCTGGCAGTACCTGTTCTCTGCTTACCGTCTCCCCATGAATTAAAATTCTAAGGTGTTCTAGAAAATATGCTAGGTACCTTTTTATCTGTTTTAGGTCGATATATGTCTGTGGCCAATCGTACACCATCTCGCATTGGGACCATAACTTTTTGATCAACAATTGCAATCTCTTCAAGTTTCTGAAGAATATCATCTTGTGCCTTCAGGATAAAGCTTCCTGAAAATAGGCAAATCAGAGTAACCGCAACAAAAAACAAATGCTTTTTCATTAAAAGAGTTTTTTAGTTTGGTCAAATATAGAAAATTCAATCTAAATTAAAACTTGAATAAGTTCCTTGCTGAATATTATATTTTATTAGCTATAAAATAGGTAATTATCGAAATTGAAGCTGCTAAAAATGAACCCCAAATTAAATCAACTACAGTGACTAATATTGGCCAATCCTTAAGGGTAGCAAGGTTGGTTAAATCGTAGGTAGCATAGGTAATAAGACCAAAAAATGCCCCATATAATACAGCATGGACCCAGGATTGCTTCTCAACAGCAGGAGTAATAACAAATACTACCAGGCCACAAATAAAAATCAAATAAAATATAATGGCAGCAAGCCAATTAATATCCGGATTCATCAAAAATCCAATCTGTTTTTGGTAAAAATTTTTAGCAACCAATACCAGCCATATCATATCAATAACAAAAAATACCGGTAGAGCAATTAAGAATAATTTCACAAACATTTTATCTCAATAATTTATTTTTCTAAAAATAAAACTAGAATTTACTCTATATCTATAATAGACAAACAATGAAAATCAAATTTAGTTCATATTTTTTGCAACGCGAAACAAAATGTTTTATGATTAAATATTTAGTTTTAGCTCCTAACCTATAGCACCTACTTTTCTAGTACAAATTGGATGCTTATTCCTTTTTTAATACCTTCGTCTTTCATCCAGAGAATTGTGAATGGTACAACAATCTAATTTCTCCTGGAACTATTTGTTTCTTGAAAGAACTTGAATTTAATATATAATTATGGGGAAATTAGTAGTAAACAGTTATTCAGATTTTGAAAAATATGTTGGTAAGGAATTAGGGGTATCTGATTATCATAAAATTACACAAGAACAAATAAACCTGTTTGCCGAAGCCACCCTGGATTACCAATGGATACATCTTGATGTTGAAAGAGCAAAAGAAGAAAGTCCTTATAAGTCCACCATTGCGCATGGCTACCTGAATCTTTCTATTTTACCTTACTTGTGGGGTCAGGTAATAGAAGTAAACAACATTAAATTGATGGTTAACTATGGCATCGAAAAGCTAAAGTTTAATCAACCTGTTTTAGTAGGTAGTGAGGTGAGAATCAGGGCAAAATTAAACTCTCTAAAAGACCTCAGAGGAGTTACCAAAGCTGAAATTAATGTGTTACTTGAAATAAAAGATAATAATAAACCAGCCCTGGATGCAATATTAATATTTTTATACCATTTTGAATAAGAAAATAAGCCCTGTGGCTCTAATTACAATTACTTAACCAATCATTTACGAAAGAACCTCATTATGAAAAAATTGTACCCTTTACAGTATATTCTGGCATTTTTTGCTTTCTCAGCCCTTTTTATACAATCTGCCATTTCACAGGATGATAAAGCCATGCCGGTTTTTGAAGATGGGGAAGCCCAAATTGTTCCTGCTTTTAAAGATGCAGAGAAATGGATTCGGCATGATCTCTGGGTTGAAACCGAATTTGACACAGACGGTGATGGCAACCCTGACCGTATGCATGTAGCCGTAACCAGGCCCTATCAGACCGATAACGGCCTCAAGCTACCGGTAGTCTACATTTCTAGTCCTTATTTTGCCGGAACCGCATCCGGATCTTTGGAGTATTTCTGGAATGTCAGGCAAGAATTAAATGCAGTTCCTGCTCCCAGAGTGCACCAGCCTGAAATTGTAAGAAGGGGAAAGCGGCCTATTATATCCAACTCACACACAAAAACCTGGGTACCACGAGGCTATATTGTTGTTCATTCATCTTCACCCGGCACCGGCCTTTCAGATGGCTCGCCAACTGTAGGTGGCGATAACGAGTCTCTTGCACCAAAAGCTGTAATTGATTGGCTTTGTGGGCGTGCTGACGGATATACAGAACGGGATGGAAATGAAAAAGTGAAAGCTTTTTGGTCTACAGGCAAAGTCGGTATGACAGGTACCTCATACAACGGTACACTTCCTGTGGCAGCAGCAACAACAGGGGTAAAAGGACTTGAAGCCATCATCCCAATAGCGCCAAATACTTCCTATTATCATTATTATCGTTCAAACGGGCTAATCCGAAGCCCCGGAGGCTGGTTAGGAGAAGATATTGATGTTCTATATGATTTCATCCATAGTGGAGAGGAATCTAAGCGTGCCTATAGCAATGCATTAATTAGAGACAAGGAAATGGCAGATGGAATGGACAGAATAAAAGGAGACTACAATGATTTCTGGGCTGGTCGCGATTATCTGAATGATATGAAACCCATGAAGGCAGCACTCTTAATGTCACACGGTTTCAACGACTGGAATGTTGTTCCAGAACACAGTCTTCGTATTTATGAAGCAGCCAAAGCAAAAGGATTACAAACTCAGATATTCTACCACCAGGGTGGACATGGTGGGCCACCACCCATGAAAATGATGAACAGATGGTTTACACGGTACCTGCATGGTGTTGAAAATGGAGTTGAAAAAGATGCAAAAGCCTGGATTGTTCGTGAAGACGACAAGCCTTCTGAACCAACACCCTATAAAGATTTTCCAAACCCTGAAGCATCACCCGTGGACTTGTATCTGACTGCAGGAGCCCCAGGAAATGGGTCATTAAGTACTGAACCCGTTTCAAAGCAGGGAACAGAGATTCTGGTTGATAACTTTTCATTCTCAGGCTCTACCCTGGCGAAAGCTGAGGTAACGGGTCATCGCCTTCTATACCTGACTCCTAAACTTTCTGAAGAGGTCCACATTTCAGGTAAAGTAAGGGTAACTGTGAAGCTGGCAAGTAGCAAATCCGCTGCAAATCTCTCTGTTTGGATGGTTTCTTTGCCATGGAATGAGCGAAGAAACTCAAAAATTACCGACAATATTATAACCCGTGGTTGGGCTGATCCACAGAATTATAAATCTTTAAGCGAAAGTGAACCATTAAAACCTGGCAAATTCTATGAAATGTCCTTTGATTTGCAGCCTGACGATCAAATTATTCCAGAAGGACAACAAATAGGTCTAATGATATTCTCTAGTGACCGGGATTTTACACTTCGACCCGAACCAGGCACAGAGTTGACAATTGATTTAGATGCCACAAGCATTAGTCTGCCTGTTGTAGGAGGAAAAGAATCACTAAAAGATGCTTTGAAATAATAATAAAGAAAGAATTCCTATTATGAATACCCGAGTTAAGATTTGTTGCATAGCAAGTCTTGAAGAGGCTATGGATGCAATAAATTTTGGTGCATCAGCAATAGGGCTGGTGGGGAAAATGCCAAGTGGCCCAGGTGTAATTGATGATGCCTTAATATTGAATATAGCCAAAAGTGTTCCTCCTCCCATTGGAACCTTTTTACTTACCAGTGAAACTTCGACAGACAAAATAATAGGGCATCATAAAATAACTCGAACAAACACAATCCAAATAGTGGATGGCTTATCAAAAGGGGCGTATATAGAACTTAAACAGGCAATGCCTGGGATTAAATTAGTCCAGGTAATCCATGTTATCGATAAAAATTCAGTAGATGAAGCCCTTGAGGTATCCAATTTCGTAGATGCGATTTTATTGGATAGTGGGAATCCGAATCTAAAAATAAAAGAACTTGGGGGAACGGGAAGAGTACATAATTGGAAAATAAGTCGGAAAATACGGGATAAGGTAAGCATTCCCGTATTCCTTGCTGGTGGCCTAACTCCGGAAAATGTCAGAAGGGCAATTGAAGAAGTGGACCCATTTGGTATTGATGTATGCAGCAGTGTCAGAACGGAAGGAAAGCTTGATAAAAGGAAACTGGAATCATTTATGAAGAATACACTTTTCTAATAAAAACATTAAAGGTAAAATGCAGGCATTAATGATAGCACCCTGCGGGATGAATTGCAGTATTTGCCTTGGGTACTTGAGGGATAAGAACCCCTGCACGGGTTGCCGGATGGATAATGGACTTAAGCCGAAATACTGCTATAGATGTAAAATCATTAACTGTAAGTTTCTGGCTAATACCGAATCAGGTTTTTGTTATGATTGTGAAAAATATCCCTGCACGCGATTAAAACAACTGGATAAACGATACAGAACCCGATATCAAATGAGTATGATTGAAAACCTGGGTGATATACGTGATTCGGGACTATCTGAATTTTTAAAGAGTGAAAGCAAACGATGGGCCTGCGCCAAGTGTGGTGGTACAATTTGTGTCCATCGCGGCTACTGCATGGAATGCCAAAAGAACTAAAAGACGTTAAAAATTAATTCCTTATATTTGACATAAGAATGAATAAGCCATACGAAAATAGGGACCTTTGGATTTTCAGGGCTTTTGTATTTAGCTTTATAGTGTTTGTATTCTTCGCTTTCAATAGCACCGAAAACAGTAATATTGGTTTTGAAGGTTCTACCACTACTGCTTCTACAATTTCATATGTTGATTATTCGGCAATACTTGTTCCCTCAATCGGAATCTTCGATTATGATAAGCTTAGCATAGTTTCAAAAAACAGTTTCGTTTATTATGTACCAAACTATAATTACTCTATTTCCCTAAAAAGCAGGGAAACAAATGAACTTCAAAAGCTATGTGATTCACAGTTTTTAAAACACAAGCCAGTAGTAATAACATTCCTTCCATTACTTAAATCTTCCCAAGGAAATGGGGATGATCCTATTTTGATTTCCTAATCCATTTTAAGCAAACATTCGTGCTACTTTGATATACTTCTATCAAATTTAAAAAGTAGTTTATTAATCAATTAAAATTTAAAATTATGAAATCAATCGTATATATTTTATTAGCCGTATTTATAAGTACCATTTTGTTATCGGCATTTCCCAAAGTGGGTATAGCCTCATCCAAAACAATTGTACTACAATGTACTGAGAGTTATTCAGATGAAAAATTAAATCAATCTGTAGAAATTTTAAAAGCAAGATTAGAAAGCTTTGGTTTGGATAAATTCGAAGTTAAGGGGAAGAAAGGGAAACAAAGTATAGAAGTTGTTATAGAAAGCGCTGTAAATGAAAGCGAGATAGTATCCCTGTTAACATCAAAAGGAAAGTTGGAGTTTTATGAAACCATTGACAAAAGCATAATAACTGATCAACTGAGCAAAAGTGATGAACTATATTCTCTAATGAATATTCCAGGTGATGGATCCGGATCAGAGGCAATTCTGGGCTATTCCAGAGAAAAAAACAGGTCGAAAGTCGAAACCTTAATTGAAACAAATCTTATTCCTGGTGTGAAAGATAGTAATATTCAATTCGCCTGGAGTAAATTTCCAGTTGATGATTTGGGCTGGGCCCTATTTTTACTCAAGAACAATTCTTTATTGAGTGGGAAATACGTTGCCGAATCTATTGCTAACTCTGAGAACACCTATGTAATGATTAATTTTAATGAGGAAGGCTCTAAAATATGGAAAAACATGACGGCTCGTAATATTAACCGTGCCATTGCCATAGTAATTGATAATGAGGTATATTCTGCTCCCATGGTAAGAGCAGCTATCGAACATGGAAAATGCCAGATTTCAGGAGACTTCTCTACTACGGAGGTAAACAGACTGGTAGCCTTTATTGACAGCGGGGAATTGCCTTTAGAATTTAAAGTAGTCAAATAAAAAGGAAATGCAGGAGGCAAGATATTTCTGCTTTTAAAGTGTATCTTTATTTTAGAAAATGTTATGTCTCCTGCACTACTCAATTACAGGTGAGAACTAGTATGAAATACATGCTTGAGAAAATTACAGCTTTCCGAAAAGAGCTCCATCAAAATCCTGAACTATCAGGGCAGGAAGAATCAACTTCGACACGAATTCGGAATTTTATAGAAAAATATCACAATACAAAAATTGTGGAGGGTATTGGTGGACATGGAATAGCGGCCATTTATGACTTTTTAAATACAGGTCCGGTTATAATGATTCGATGTGAACTGGATGGACTCCCCATTAATGAATCAAGCGGCCTCAATTATATGTCTATGGAAAAAGGTATTTCACATAGCTGTGGCCATGATGGACATATGGCCATAGTTGCTGGCCTGATTTTCTGGATTAAGGAACAATCTTTCAAAAATGGAAAAATTATTCTCTTTTTTCAACCAGCCGAGGAAACTGGGAAAGGAGCGATTGATGTACTTAAAGATCCTAAATTTAGAAAGCTGAAACCTGATTATATTTTTGCTCTCCACAATATTCCCGGAGAACCTTTGCATACCATTCTTACTCGAAGAAATAGTTTTACTGCAACAGTTCAAAGCCTGATAATATTTTTAACGGGCAAAGAATCGCATGCTTCTGAACCTGAGATGGGAATCAATCCTGCCTCTGAAATAGCTGAAATCATACAGGAGCTTGAGAGCTTGAACCTGAAAGATCCAAACAGTAAAAATTTTGCTTTAATAACCCCTATCCATATTAATTTGGGGCGAAAAGCATATGGTATTTCTTCCGGTAAAGGAGAATTGCACTTTACATTAAGGACCTGGGAACCAGATAATATGGATCAGCTGAAGCAAAGAATAATCCAGGAAATAACCCATATTTGCAAACCGAGAAATATAGAGTTTAAGACTAAATGGTTTGATTATTTTCCCAGCGTAATAAACAGTTCCCATTGTTATAAAATGATAGAGCTAGCGGCAAAATCGAATGACTTTGATTTAATTGAAAAGCAAACACCCTTTAAATTTGGAGAAGATTTTGCCTGGTTTAGCCAGAAATATAAAGCAGCTATGTTTGGGATTGGTGCTGGGATCGACTCTCCTGCCCTTCATCATCCTGACTATGATTTTCCAGATGAGCTTATTGAAACAGGATTGAGTATGCTTAAATCAATAATAAGTAAGGCATTAAAACAAGAAGTTTAAATATTTTGGAATTCTTTTATTAACACCCAAATGAGAATCTGGTCTATTCATCCTAAATACCTTGATGCAAAGGGCCTTGTTGCATTGTGGCGAGAAACACTTCTGGCAAAAAATGTGCTTGAGGGAAGGACAAAAGGATATAAAAATCACCCACAACTCAACCGTTTTAAATTGTCCAAGAACCCTTTAAATTGTATTAATCAATACCTGTCTCTGGTATACAAAGAGGCCAAAGAACGTGGATACAATTTCAATAGGGATAAAATTGATTGGGATTTCCAATCTGAGCAACTTGCATCAACAAGTGGACAATTGGAATTCGAGATGAAGCATCTCCTAAGAAAACTTAAGGTTAGGGATAAACAAAAATATAATGAACTAATAGAGGTTTCGAAAATAGATCCACATCCGCTTTTTAAAATCCGAAATGGAGAAATAGAGAATTGGGAAAAGATCTGAGCGTTAAATGTTTATTTAAAATAAAACCTCTGGTTCTTAGTTGCTCAAATCCTTTAGCACATCCATCAAAATTTGCCTGGCATTGTAAATACGACTTTTTACAGTTCCAATATTCAAATCCAGTTCTTCTGCAATTTCCTTATACTTAAATCCTTTCAGGTGCATTTTAAAAGGCAGCTTAAGTTCAGGGTTTAAACCCTCTACTGCAGCCAGGATTTCACATTCTGAATATATGGCTTCCGGCCCAAGTTTGCCTTCATCATTTGATCTACTCATGATCTGCTCTTGTGCTTCAGTATCAACAGCAGTATATTTGCGAGATGCTTTATGATAATTATTAATAAATGTGTTCTTCATTATCGAAAGCATCCAGCTTTTCAAATTAGAATAGTCTGATAAACGATCTTTATATGAGAAAGCTTTCAGATAGGTTTCCTGAACCAGATCGTAGGAATCATCAAAATTAGTAGTAAGGCTGTAAGCAAATTTACGAAGGTTATTTTCGTAACTTAATAATTGTTTGTTGAATTCTATTGTTGTCATGGCTTTGTATTTTTGTTCAACAAACATAATACTTAGTTAAACACTTTCCAAATGCCATAGGCTTTAAAGCATGAGTTATTAGTCTTATTCTAGATAATTATATTCTATATAAGTCTAATATTCAATGTATTTTAATAAATTTGGGCAAAGTAATATAAATTAACCAGAAATTTAAATAGTGTTTAATATTTATTAGTATTCAATAAACACTAAGTCAGGTTATCCAGGAAATTAATAAGTCCTGTGTTCTTTGGAAAACAAAGAACATTATTATATTTTGCATCAGGAATTTCCTTTGACATCTGGCCTGTTATTATAAGTTTTTTATCAGGGAATGCTCTGGACATTTTTCCTGCATATTCTTCTGGGGCAACTCCAGAAACGCCCGTTATGAGCGCTGTAACTATAATATCTGAATGCCAGATTTGGTCGGTTTCAATAACGGAATTTAAAGGAGTAAACTGACCCAGATACATTAGTTCATGCCCTCTCTTCTTTATTAGAAAGGAAAGGAAGAGTAGGCTAAGCTCATGCAGCTCTCCTTCCGGTAGAAATAAAATAAAACGTTTGCTCCTGTCTGTAGGAGGATGATTCTGAGCATCAATATTGGTTATCAATTTCTGACGGATGAGATTGGAAATAAAATGCTCCTGACCCGGATTTATAGCTCCTGTTAGCCAGAGAAGGCCAATCCTTTGAAGAAATGGAAAAACAATATTTAAAAATGCTTTTTCAAAGCCCTGGGCCATAATTGCCTTTGAGAGAATATCATAAAATCGAAGCTCATCCATTTTGATCATGGCCAGCACAAGTGTTTCAATTTGTGTTTTAAACTCACCTGCATCCATAGTTAGGAATTCAACCTTTTCTTGTATTTCAGTTTCCGAAAATTCTGATATATGAGAAATTTTAAACCCCTTATCATTAAGAATAGAAATATTTATTATTCTCCTTACATCGTCATCGTCATAATACCGGATATTTGTTGTGGTTCTTTTCGGGTTGAGGATCCTGTAGCGTTTCTCCCAGATTCGGATAGTATGTGCTTTTATACCGGTAAGGTGTTCGAGGTCTTTAATTGAGTATTGCGCCATGTTCATAATTTAGTCTTTAAAAATAAAACATTTTGCATTAGCTTTTGTTCAAGTTTTTAAAATATTTTATCAACATTTTTTCAAACTTATTTTTAGGTCCGGATTGTGTTGCCAAATTCAATTTATTAAAACAAAAAAATGGCTATTATCCATTATAAAAAAAAGAACCGGTAACCCCATAGAGTCACCGGCTCATACTTACCCAACTTAAGCAAACAAAATGTAAACTCTTATAAACTAGGGATAAGTACCTTATCAATTACATGGATCACTCCATTTGTTCCATTTACGTTAACCTGGATTACTGTTGCATCTGTATTTGTCATATCCTGATCTGAGATTGTAACCCCACTCTCACCAAGATTTACTTTCAAAGTCTGACCATTTACTGTAGCAGGCTCAACTCCATCGGCTAAATCAGTAGAATATATTCTTGAAGCAATTACATGATATGTTAAGACCTCTGATATTTGAGTACTTGTTAAAGTTCCTGTTACATTTGATATTTCATCAAAGGCTGCATCAGTCGGTGCAAAAATTGTAAAGCTTCCATTTTCATCTGAAATTGCGTCTAAAACAGCTTGTTGAGATGAATCAGTTAGCAGAGATACCAGCGTTGTAAATTCCGCATTGCTAGCTTGTGAAAGCGCAGCAGCTATTTCTACTACGGTTTGTGTTGGAGGAATTAAAGTCCTATTTATTGTATGAATTACTCCATTTGATTTTTCAATATCCACACCTGTAATCATTGTAGCACCATTGATGTATACATTGGAACCAAGACTCAGATAGAATTTATCAAATCCACCACTGTTCAATGTAGTTACAATACCATCAGCTGGCAATCCACTTGACATCACTTTTGCGCCAAGTACATGATAAAGCAGAATAGGAGTTAAATCTTCTTTTGAAAGGCCATCGAGAGAAGTAATTCCTGCTGCTTCGAAAGCATCATTATCAGGTGCAAAAACTGTGAAAGGTCCGTCAGTCAATAAAGTACTAACCAGATCAGCTTTTACTAAAGCAGCTGTTAAAGTAGAATAGCTTTTCCTGAACAGAGGAACTTCAACAATAGTTCCCAAAGCACTCTTATAAAGAGATGGCAAAAGAACTGCATCAACCACATGAACAATTCCATTAGTGGCTTCAATGTCTGCCAATGCAACATTGGCATCATCGATTTTTACACCATTACTTAAATCAACTGTTACAGATTCACCGTTAAGAGTTTCATAAGTTTTTGACTCAAGGTCTGTACTTTTTGCAACAGAACCTATAATATGATACGTTACGATATCGAGCAAAACACTCTCTGGAATTTCATCTATACTAGAAAGTCCGAGTGCATTAAGAACGGCACTAAAAGCATCATTGGTTGGTGCAAAAACTGTTAAATTAGCATTGTCATCAGCTGCTGCTGCTAGTATATCACTTAATCCTGGCAAGGACAAAATAGCAACCAATGAAGATAAATTTGCATTGCCAATAGCCAGTTCAGCAATTGACATTTCCATTCCACTCAAATCCAGATTTTCCGGGAGGAGAACTTTATCAATAAGGTGGATTACACCGTTGCTGGCTTCTACGTCTGCTGCAGTAACAGTGGCATCATTTATTTTAACACCATTTGATAAATCAACAGTAACATTCTCACCATTTAAAGTTTCTACGGTGCCTGCAGTAAGGTCACCTGACATAATGTTTCCACTAACTACGTGGTATGTAAGTACCTTTGTTAATTCTGCAGGAGTAGCTAATAAATAAGCTACAACCGTTGGATCCAAAGCTGCAAAAGCATCATTGGTGGGAGCAAATACAGTAAAAGGACCTTCCTCTTTAAGAGTTGCTCTTAGAGCAGCCGCATCAATAGCAGCTTTTAATGTTGAAACACCAGCGTTCAAATCCACAATCTGCATTATGTCATTTGTCGGAGCTGGTTCAGTATCATCATCTTTTTCACAACTGGTTGCAAATAAAGTCAGGCCGATAACAAGAGCCATAAGAAAGAATCTAGGATACTTTTCAAATTGATTTTTTAAATTTTTCATGATAAATGTTTTTTTTGTTTAACTTAAATGGTAAACAGACTATACAAGGTTTTGTTCATTAATTTTCATTATTTATTAAACATTTCTCGTGTTCTTATTGCTATCATTCTATTTATCAGTTAGTTAAAATTTTAGGAAAAAAGCATTTTTCGAATTTTTAATACTTCTTATTAAGACATTTAAAAAACAGGTATATATATATTAATACAAGATGAGGCGAAATTGATGACACAAGGACTTGACCTTTTAAATTTCGGTTATAAAAATCATGGTGTTGCATTAAAACAATTATCTTTAAGTGAACAATTCCAATTATTGTCTGTTGACTAATTAAATTGTATTTCGATATTTATCAATAATAAGATCAATCGCACAGATAGGCTTTTATTCCTTTTTAACCTTTAAACATGAATGCTTTAAAAGAATCATACAGGGAAATTGATGGGAAAAGGTTGTATTACTTATTTATTGCCGGGGCTAAGAAAATCATAGAAAACCAGGTTAAACTTAATAAGATAAACGTGTTTCCTGTGAATGACGGAGATACTGGCTCGAACATGGCATCTACAGTACAGCCAGTAATTGAATTAGTAAAACCCGACAGATCATATAAGATTATGGCTGATCTGATTGCAGAAACAACACTGGTAAATGCCAGGGGTAATTCAGGAATTATTTTTGCTCAGTTCCTTTACGGAGTTAGCAATGAAACATCAGAATTAAAATCAATTACACTGGAACAATTTATTGAAAGTGTTAAGAAATCTGTAACTTATATTTATAATGCTGTTGCTCAACCTGTGGAAGGAACCATGTTGACGGTAATTAGTTCCTGGGCAAATTATATCTCTGAAAACAGAACAAAGTTTAGTGACTTCGATCAGTTGTTCATAAGCTCAGAAACCATTCTCGAAAAAGCTCTTGTTGAAACTAAGATGAAACTTGAAATTTTGAGAAAAGCAAATGTGGTTGATGCCGGAGCAAATGCATTTGTATATTTTATTAAAGGTATTATAGAATTTATTCAATCGAAAAATATTCGGCAACTGATCCAGATAAAATCTGAAGTTGATAGCTCCATTAATATTGAAGAACATGTGCCTGAACATATTGATTTCAGGTACTGTACAGAAGCTATGGTTAAAAATCTGAATATTGATCAAAAGAGCCTTTCAAAGTTTTTACAGGAAAAAGGAAATTCTGTGGTTGTTGCTGGAGGGGAGAAAACCAGTCGTTTTCATGTACATACTAATGACCCTCCCAAGCTATTTGAGCAACTTCAGCAGTATGGAATTATTTCATATCAGAAAGTGGATGATATGCTTCGACAAAATCAGGCTGTATACAACCGTAAATGGAATATTGCCCTGGTAACAGATTCAGCATGTGATTTGCCACAGGAATTATTTGATAAATTTCATATTCATCTGGTGCCAATTAATATTTATTTTGGCGAAAACCATTACCTTGACAAAGTAACCATTCAACCTGAGCAATTTTATTCCAAATTGAATAAAGGAGGTGATTTCCCTAAAACAGCCCAGATCAATGAAAAAGCCTTTAGAAATTTATATTCTCAGTTGTGCTCTCATTATGATGCGGTAATAGCTGTGCATTTAACAGGCAAATTCTCTGGAACATATTTTAATAGTAAAAAGGCTGCAGAAGAAGTTAGTTTGGAGTTTAAAAAACCCATACATGTAATTGATTCAAAAACCCTTTCCGGAGCACTGGGTCTGGTGGTCTTGCGAGCTGCAGAAGCAATTGAAAAAGGAGAATCATTGGATCAGATTACCAGAGATACTGAAAAGTGGATTTCTGATTCACGCATATTTGTAAGTGTAAAAACATTGAAATACATGGTTCGTGGGGGTAGGGTTTCTCCTTTAAAAGGATTTATTGCAAGAATGTTGAATATAAATCCTATTGTCTCAATGGATAAAAACGGGAAATCAATAATATTTGGAAAAACATACACCCAGAAATCAAATATGCAAAAGGTTCTAAAACATATTAAAGATACAAGCCAGGACAAACAAATTTGGAATTATATTGTTTTACATGCAAACAATGAAGAGGCAGCCAGCTGGTATACAGAGAAAATGAAAGAATATACAGGAAAGGAGCCTGCTGCAGTGGTGAATATTTCACCTGTAGTTGGGGCCAATGCAGGCCTGGGTGCAGCCTCTGTAGCATTTATGTACAATTAAATACTTTACAATATGAGTTTTTTTCAAATCTATATTCAGGCATTTCTTTTCATTATGATTTTGATGAGTACACTATGGATAATAAGTATTTTCATTAAAAATGTAAGCATTGTCGATCTTTTCTGGGGTCCTGGTTTTGTGCTGGCCGGAATTGTCTATTTTTTAAATACAGAAGGATTTGAGCTTCGTAAACTTATCCTTCTGATACTACTAACTATCTGGGGAGTTAGACTTTTCGTATACCTTACATGGAGAAACCATGGAAAGGGTGAAGATTTTCGATACCAAAATTTCCGAAAAGAATATGGTGAGCATCGGTATTGGTGGGTCAGTTTTTTTCAGACCTTCCTGCTACAGGGTGTTCTCATGTGGCTAATTTCAGTTCCCCTACTGGGAGCTATGTATTTTCAAGGAG
>JASJGS010000049.1:0-9156 GCA_033791445.1 Bacteroidales bacterium
CTAAGAATAATTAGATGTATTAAATTTTTCATTTCTCTGATTTTGTGTAAAATATTTTGTAGAGTCTATTCAACCTTTACGGTAAATAGAGAGTAATCACCACCTTTTTCTTCGGAATACGCAGAAAAGAAAACTGTATTATTATCTTTCCATCTTAAACTGGGCCAGTCTTTTGAAAAGCTGAAATCGTTTTTGTCAATGGGTTGAGAATACCTATCCTCAATAAAATTATATACCCAGATTTGAAGTTTACCATTCAGGTCAGTCAATAATGCCAATTTTGAGTTGTCAGGTGATATTGAAGGGGAGCATTTAGTACCATCGAAGTCAAATACGGGCTCAGGTGTTCCGCCATCGCTTTTTATTCGATAAATATCATAATAGCCAGGACTAACATTGTCTTCTGTAGTATATCCCTGGGTAAAATAGATATATTCTCCATCTGATGACCATGCAGGATGTGTTTGGCTGTAGCTTAATACTTCTTCAGGAAGATCTGAACCGGTTTCTAGCACTGTTTGTTCAAGAGTTTCCGGATTCAACAAAGTAATTCTCAATTCCCGGTCACTATTGTTTGAGGATGAAAAGGCCAGCAATGAATTATCAGGCGACCATGTAGGATATTTATTAACTGAATATCCTGATGTAACTTTAGCTGTCTTTTTAGTAGAATGGTCATAAATAGCTATATGTTCAGGTAGAATTACACCATCAAATATTTCATCATTATTCGTTGAATAGGTAATTTTAGTTCCATCGCTATTAAAATCAGGAAACCAGCAATTCATATCGACTAATTGAGGTACACTATTGGATTCAGCAATAAAAATGGCTGAAAGTGCTGAGTTCGGCTCAAATTCGAAGTACTTGGTTCCATACACTATTTTATCATTGCTATTATTCCTGTCAAATGAATACAGATCATGCCCATAATAATCTTCCAATATAAAACTATAGCTTGGTTTATGTTCCGAAGGAACAAACATGGCAATATTGGACTCCTTTGTTTCTTTTACTTTATTGGATATGCATTTTAGGTAAACATAGTAGGGTTTATCATTTGTTAAGCCTGTTATTTTGAAGCTATTGTTTGTACTTGAAAAATCGATAGTTTTAATCAATTTCCAATTATCCGTTTTATTCTCAGAGAGGTAAACCTCAAAGTGTTCTGGAATAACCGGCTTAGGTCCGTCATATGGCATAGAAGAATTATAAAGCCAGCTGGGATCAATAATATTCCACTCAATCAAAGCTGAAGCATCTTGCCTCGTAGCTACAATTGAGGTATTAACCAATGCGTAATTACCAAGGTCATCCTCATTCTTTTCACAGCTTGAATTAAGCAGGATAAAGCAAACTAAAAGCAGCGGTGTTAGGCTTTTGGATTTCATTTTGTCAGGTTTAGGGGATCCACCTTTTTATTGCAAAAATCATTCCAAAGATCTTGATTTTATTTCATGAGCTTAACCAGTTCTTTGTGGTCCTCATTGGTCAATTTATGGTAAAGGCCACTTACTCCATTTTTATCCATTTGATTAAGAAATTCGATTTTTTGATCCTGGGCAAGCCCAATTTCATTCAGTGTTACAGGTGAATTTAGTGAGGCAAATAATTGAGTGAATTTTTCAATGCATTCATCAGCAGTATTAGTGTTAAAAACACCATTGCCCAAATTAGCAATTCGTTCCGGAATTCTGTTTTTCTGCAATTTCATCCAGGCAGGGAAGCCTATACTTAGTGAAGCTCCATGAGGTGTGTCAAATAACAAGGACAGCTGATGTCCAATAGCATGTGTACCCCAATCTCCTCCTTTGGTTCCATAATAAGTAATTCCGTTGAGAGCCATAGTGGCATCAAGCATAATATTTGCTCTAAGTTCATAATTCTCAAGGTCGTTCATTAGCTTAGGACCCCAATCAATAGCATCTTTGATAATTGAAAAAATGATTCTGTCAGTTAGAGAAGCCTCTCCCTCGCCAAAATAAGCTTCCAATGAATGAGCAATAAGATCAACGATGCCATATGCAGTGTAGTCAGCTGGAACAGAAGCAGTAAACTGAGGGTCAAGAAATGAATGTTTTGGATAATTTAACTCGTGAACAAATCCAATTTTTTCGCCAGTATCGTGATTTTGAACTACAGCAGCTCCATTCATTTCCGTACCGGTAGCCGCCAGAGTAAGGATGGCAATAATGGGAATAGAACTTTTTGGAGCTACTCTCCATTTCATAAAATCCCAGGCCTTTTTTCCGGAAGCGATGCATAAAGCTATAATTTTAGCAGAATCAATAACACTACCCCCCCCCAGTGCTACAATCATGTCCACGTTTTCCTTTATTCCAATAGCAGCCGCTGCATCCACATCCTCAACAACAGGATTGGGTTTTATCCCTGCAAATTCGACAATTTCCATATTGCCTTTCTTCAATTGTTCAACTACCTTGTCGTAATAGCCATATTTTTTAACGGACCCTTTTCCGTAAACAAGTAAAACTTTCTGACCATAAGGACGAATAGTTTTTGCCAGGGAGTCTGTAATATTTTTACCAAAATGCAATCTGGTAGGATTATAAGCAACAAAATTTTCCATTTTATGTGTTTTAAAATTTACTCGTCAAATTTAGCAAGATGACTTGGAACAATCAATCTAAATCTGAGAATTATTAGATTATTACCCTTGTTTAGAAATTTACTCTAAACTGAAATGATAGATCCTCCGATATTATCCCTTGATGCTCCAGTCACTGAGGACAAACAATTTATTTCGCCAAGAAAGCTCAATACCCCGAGAAAAGCAAAGATGATAGCTTCCTTGTAATCAATGATTTGATTCTCAGGCAAAATTATCTTGTGCTTTGTTTTTTCTCTCAATTTTTCAATCAGAAAGGTATTATGAGCTCCACCCCCTGTCACTAAAATTGTTCCCTCTTGAAAGGCCTGGATGGGTTGGCATATTTGGAAAGCAATATGTTCATAAACAGTCCTGAGCTTATCTTCAATTGAGAAAGAAAATTGATCCAAAACCGGAATAAATTCTTTCTCCATCCATTCTCTGCCCAATGATTTTGGAGGAGATTCACTATAATAGGGTAGCTGGTTTAATCGGTCAAATAGATCTGTATGGAGTTTTCCTTTTCTGCCGGTTTCTCCATTTCGGTCATATTCCTTACCCAGAGTATTCATCAGATAATTTAGGACAATATTGGCCGGTGAGGAATCGTAAGCTACTCGGAATCCTTCTGAGTTGTATGATATATTTGAAAACCCACCAAGGTTGAGACAAAAATCAAAGTTGGCAAACAGAAGTTTATCTCCAATTGGAACCAGGGGGGCACCCTGTCCTCCCAGAGCAACATCAAGTGATCGGAAATCAGAAATGGTGGTGAGTTTAGTTTTAGCAGCAATAGAATTGCCATCCCCAAGTTGAAAAGTTACCTTCTTCACAGGCTCATGGAAGATAGTATGCCCATGGGATGCGATAAGATCTATAGTATCTGAATCATCATCCAAAAACTCATTCACCTTTGCACCCAGATAGCGACCATAAGCTTTATGTAATCTAATCAAGGATAAACCATCCAGCTTGGGGGCTTGAATTAATTTCTCTTTCCAATCCATAGAGTAAGCAATGGTATTTGCTTTATCAATAGAAAATTTCCAGCTTGAAGCTCTTAGTTTAAAAGTACATAAGACTATATCCAGGCCATCCAGGGAAGTGCCGGACATCAATCCAATGGCTTTATAAACTTTTTCCATATCCGTTATTTTTTTTCTAAAAGTAACCCTCTCATTGGCGAAAATACAAATAATTATACATTCCACTTTGATTAAAATAATTCTAAATAGATTAGATTCGTAATTTAAAAAAAGTGTGAGATTATTTTTTTTGCTTCCTTTGATATTGATCTTTTAAATATTGATTGGATATGGAAACGAAAACACTAGATATTGCCATAATAATTGGATACTTAATATTGACTGTATTCCTAGGTTTTTGGATATCAAATAAGGCAAAGAAGAACCTTGATTCATATTTTTTGGGAGGAAAAACACTGCCCTGGTATTTGCTGGGCCTTTCCAATGCCTCCGGCCAGTTCGACATATCAGGAACCATGATGATGGTGGCCTGGTTATTTGTCTATGGAGTGAAAAGTGCCTGGATCCCATGGTTATGGCCTGTATGGAATCAAATTTTCCTGATGATATTCCTTGCTGCCTGGCTCAGAAGGTCAAATGTTTTAACTGGTGCCGAGTGGCTTAAAACACGGTTTGGAGAGGGCAGAGGAGCCCAATTATCACATATAAGCGTTGTAATATTTGCACTGGTAGCAGTAATTGGGTTTATTGCCTATGCCTTTGAAGGGATTGGGAAATTTGCCACCACCTTTCTCCCATGGGATTTATCTCTTGAATTGGGTAATTTATTCATATCCTCCGAGCGTATGTATGCTTTGCTGATAATGGGGATTACCACTATCTATGTGATTAAAGGTGGGATGTATTCTGTGGTAATCACCGAGGTGCTACAGTTTGTTATTATGACCATTGCTTGTATCACCATCGGGGTTATTGTAATAAAAATGATTACTCCGGAACAAATTCATGCAGTAGTTCCTGATGGTTGGAACAGCTTGTTTTTTAAATGGAAACTGGATCTCGACTGGAGTTCACTCCGACCGGAAGTGCTTTCAAAAATACAAACAGATGGATACCAGATGTTTGGAGCCTTTATGATGATGGCAATTTTTCGTGGTATCCTGGTGAGTATTGCCGGACCCATACCAAGTTACGACATGCAAAGAGTACTGGCAGCCAGAACACCCAGGGAAGCTTCATTAATGAGCGGTACTGTCTCTCTGGTGCTATATTTCCCCAGGTATTTAATGATTGCTGGTCTTGCCGTTATTGGATTGGTATACTTTAATGCAGATGAGTTGATGACTTCCAATGGCCTTGACTTTGAGAAGATTCTCCCCTTTGCTTTGAGTAATTATATCCCAGCTGGTTTGCTTGGTTTAATTTTAGCCGGACTTATCGCTGCTTTTATGTCCACCTTTGCGGCCAATGTAAATGCAGGCCCGGCCTACATAGTCAATGATATTTACAAAAGATTTATAAATCCAAATGCCTCAAGCCAGCAATATATAAAAATGAGTTATTTTGCATCCTTTGCCGTAGTTATCGTAGGGGTTTTTACCGGCTTTTTTATAACCAGCATTAATTCTATTTTCATATGGATTACCGGAGCTCTTTTCGGAGGTTATGCGGTGGCCAATATGCTGAAATGGATTTGGTGGAGGTTTAATGGTTATGGATATTTTTGGGGCATGATTTCAGGCCTTATTGCCTCTCTTCTAATTCCAAAATTATTGCCAGGAGCCGGTTTTCTGGTATCCTTTCCTGTAATTTTTGTCATTAGCTCACTGGGATCTATTCTGGGATGTTTGCTAACAAAACCAGAGGATGATGAAATTCTTATAAGTTTCTATACTTCCGTTCGTCCCTGGGGATTCTGGAATCCTATCTACGAAAAGGTGAAAATTCAAAATCCTGATTTTAAGAGGAATAATAATTTCGGCAGGGATATGTTTAACAGCCTGGTTGGAATTGTTTGGCAAATGTCTCTTACTGTTATGCCTATCTTTCTTGTAATCAGGGAGTATATGCCAATGTGGATTGGTTTGGGGATATTCTTACTTACTTCAGCTATTTTAAAATTTAATTGGTTCGATAAACTTGAAGACTAAGGTTTCATGAGTCACATTTTAATAAACCATTACCAATATTTGAGTCAATATGAATAGGTCAGAATTTGATAATCGTTTGAAAGAGTTATTTACTGATCACCAATCTCTTATTCAGCGAGAAAATGAAAAAGTTGAAAAGGAAAATGGAATTTATACCCGGTATAAATATCCGACCTTAACCCGGGAGCATACTCCTGTATTCTGGCGTTACGATCTTAATTTTGAGACAAATCCCTTTTTGATGGAAAGATTAGGTGTGAATACTGCCTTCAATGCCGGAGCAATTGAGCTGGATGGGAAGTATTACCTGATTTCACGGACGGAAGGAGTTGATGTGAAATCCATTTTTGCCGTGGCTGAAAGTCCCAATGGATTTGATAATTTCAAATTCTGGAACCATCCTATAGCCATGCCGGTTACAGATGACCCTGAAATGAATGTATATGATATACGTCTGACAAAGCATGAAGATGGATGGATCTACGGGCTTTTTTGTGCCGAAAGAAAAGATATGGATCATATGGAAGACTCTTCAGCTGCTATTGCAAGTTGTGGCATTTCTAGAACCAAGGACTTAAAAATATGGGAACGCCTGGATGACTTAAAGACTTCTTCTTTTCAACAGAGGAATTGTGTTCTGCATCCGGAATTTGTAAATGGGAAATATGCCTTTTATACTCGCCCCCAGGATGCTTTTATTGATACGGGTGATAGTGGGATAGGGTGGGGCCTGTCGGATTCAATTGAACATGCAAAAATTGATGAGCAAAAGATCATTGATCCCAGAAAATATCATACGGTTAAAGAAGTCAAAAACGGACAGGGTCCTCCTCCCTTAAAAACGGATAAAGGATGGCTCCATCTGGCCCATGGAGTGCGCTGTACGGCTGCCGGTTTACGATATGTATTGTATATGTTTATGACCAGCCTCGAGGATCCTTCAAAGGTGATTTGCAGTCCTGGTGGGCATTTCCTGGCACCTCAAGGAGAAGAGAGGGTAGGTGATGTATCGAATGTAGTATTCTGCAATGGTTGGATCAAAAGAGAGGATGGAGAAGTATTTATCTATTATGCCTCCTCTGATACCCGTATGCATGTAGCTAGCACAAGTATTGATAAGTTGTTGGATTATGTGATGAATACTCCTGAAGATGCAGGTAGGACAGAACTTTGTGCCAAACAAAGAATAGAAATGATTAACAATAACCTGGGCATTCTGAAAGAACAATTTCCAGATATTAATATCTGATCTTACTAGATTTTTCCATTATCATACCTTTTATCTTTCATTTGGTCACTCTAACTGGACCATAATGCTTAGAGCGTTATTCTGATCTGCTGAAAAACATATTATTAAGTTTGTATAATGCACATATGTGCATTATCTTTGTATCGATATTAAATTAGAAAAGGAAATATGCCCAGACCAAAAAATAAGAGAATAGTCTTTGAGCCGCCACTTTTTACTGAGTTTAAGCCGATAGGAATTGCGAGCAGGACTCTGGAACAGATATCGCTTAGTTTAGATGAGTTTGAAGCTGTTCGTTTAGCTGATTATAGTGGTCTTTCACATGAAGAGGCATCAGGAGAAATGGAGATTTCCCGTTCAACTTTTACCAGGTTAATAGAGAAGGCCAGGAAAAAGATGGCAGACTTTTTAATGAATGGAAAAATTTTAAGTATTGAGGGTGGAAATGTGCATTTCAGAAATAATATTATTCAGTGTTTAGATTGTGGGCATATGTTTAAAACTAAAATTGAAATGCCAATTATGGAGTGTCCATCCTGCAAATCGAATAATTTATTGAATGTAGCAGGTGGCTTCGGACATGGTAAATGTTGTATTGTATAATAACTTAAAAAGGAGGTGCTTATGCCAGGAGGTGATCGAACAGGACCTTATAGCGAAGGTCCAATGACAGGTAGAGGATTGGGAAATTGTGGTGGAAATGAACAGCCGGATTTTATGAATGGTCGCTCTTTTAGAGGAAGGGGTCAGGGAGGAGCATTTAGAAGGGGATTTGGAAATCGTGGTGGCTTTGGCTTCAGACATGGCTCTGGAAATACTTATCCCACAAATGTCCTGGATGTATCTGAAAAGACAATGATCGAAAATGAGATTAGAATCCTGAAAGATCAAATGTCGTCTCTAGAGAATCAACTCTCCAAATTAGGAGAGGAATGAATTTATTAATGAAACAGCTTGGCTGTAATGCAAGCTGTTTCTCTATTTGAAAACTATTAATACTAAGTAAAAATGAATAATTCAGGGAAAGGAATAAACACAGGCCAAGGCCGCGGTCTTGGCATGGGTGGTGGCAGAGGCAGGAACAAGGGTGGTGCATTTGGAGTTGGGGGGTATTGTGTATGTGCAAAATGTGGTGAAAAAATATCACATCAACAGGGTATAAAATGTACAAACCTGAAATGTCCAGCATGTGGACATACTATGATAAGAGAAGAATTATTAAAAAAGTAAGGAGAGAAATACTATGAAAAATCTAATAAATCTCTATGATAACCAAAAATGGGAGAATGCGAATGAGTATTATGATGGAACTAAAAGGAAAGTTCTGAGAGATGAGAATGGTGCAAAAACAATTTTGTTAAAACTGCCACAAGGATTTAAAATGGGTCTTCATTCTCATGTTACAACAGAGCAGCATTTTGTTTTAGAAGGAAAATATAAAATCAATAATATAATATTTTCAGCAGGTTCCTACCAGGTTTTTTATCCACATGAAGAACATGGACCCTTTGAGTCAGAAAATGGAGCCTTAATTCTGGTAGTCTGGGACCCAATAGAAACTAATTAAAATCAATATTTTATGAAAAAACTTATTGCTATACCCACAATTAATAAAGAGCTATGTGCCCATTTTGGGCATTGTGAAAGTTTCGCTATTGTTGAAGCTGAGGATGATCAAGTCATTGAGGTAGAGTTTGTTAAACCACCGGTCCATCAGCCTGGAACCTATCCAAGGTTTCTTGCTAACAAGGGTGTGAATACAATTATTTCAGGAGGAATGGGTATTAAAGCCCAAGATCTTTTTAGACAAAACAATATTGAAGTATACATTGGGATTGAAAGTAAATCACCAGAAATTCTGGTTGAACAATACTTAAAAAACCAACTTCAGTCAGGTGAGAATTTGTGTGATCATTGATCATGAAAATAGCTATTGCCAGCGGAAAAGGCGGTACAGGAAAAACGACGTTTGCGGTAAACCTGGCATACGCACTTGCCGAACGCGGAGAACAAGTGAGGCTCTTGGACTGCGACGTGGAAGAACCGAACGACCACTTGTTCGTTCGTCCGGATTTCACGCAGGAGAAGTCGGTCACTGTCCTCAAGCCTGTCTGGAACCAGGCCAAGTGCACGGCCTGCGGCAAATGTGCGGAGGCGTGC
>JASJGS010000050.1:0-4571 GCA_033791445.1 Bacteroidales bacterium
CTGGGATTTGACCCGGAAGTAAAAGAACTTGAAAGCGGTAAGAAATTTGCCAGAATCTCACTCGCCACCTCTGAAACTTACAAAAACAATAATGGTGAGCAAGTAAAAAACACAGAATGGCACAACCTGGTGGCCTGGGGACCTAAAGCCAGCTTTGCAGAGAAGTACTTAAAAAAGGGTCACGAAATTGCCATTGAAGGTAAGCTAAGTCACAGATCATACGATGATGATAAAGGCAATAAAAGATACATTACTGAGGTGGTTGTAAATAATATCCTGATGTTACGAAGCGGTAAATAATTTATCCTCGATAATTCCTGGAAAGCCTGCATAATATATAGCAGGCTTTTTTTATTTAGATTATTTATAAATAATATCTATCTTTGTCGTATCCATTTATTAAAAATATCAAGTGTCATGAACAATATGGATTGGGTAATGGAGGACAATTCCCTGAATAAAGATTTTGAGTTTACCAATTCAAGTAAGGCTATGAAATTCATTAACGATGTAAGCATATTAGCCAAAGATTACAAGCAAGATCCTGATATTCATTTACATTCTGAAAGATTTGTGAGTGTTGCAATTTCAATTCAAAATAAAAATTCCATTTCCGAAAATGAAATACGACTAGCTAACCTAATTAATAGAATTGGGTAACCCGCCCCATCAAAGTAGTTTTCTTATCAAATTAATCATTTACTGAATTTTCATACTTTTGCATAATTACTGATATCAATGATATATGCAAATTCAGATATTTGAGTTCGTTGAAGGTGCTAAAAAAGCTCAGGGTTTAACTATCATCATAGATGTATTTCGTGCTTTTTCCCTGGCTGTTTATGCATTTGATAGGGGTGCTGAGCGAATTATACCAGTAGAAAATGTTGATCAGGCTTTTAACCTGAAGAAAACCAATCCTGAATATATCCTGGTTGGAGAAAGACAAGAAAGAAAAGTACCTGGATTTGATTTTGGCAATTCTCCCACTGAAATAAATAAATTCGACTTTAGTGGAAAAACCATAATCCATACCACCAGTGCTGGTACAAAGGGTCTGACAAATGCTTCACATGCTTCAGAAATTATTACCGGTAGTTTTGTTAATGCAAAAGCCATTATACAATATATTCGAGATAAAAATCCAGAAATCGTTTCTCTTGTAGCCATGGGCTTTAGAGCCCAAACAAGCACTGATGAAGACATTCTATGTGCTCAATACATTAAAAATGAGTTAGAGGGAGAACCTAATGATTATATGAAAATGATCTCAGTTATAAGGGAAGGAACTGGATCACGATTTTTTGATCCATCAAACCAAAAACATTCTCCTCCTAGCGATTTTGACCTTTGCCTGGATATCGACAGATTTTCATTTGTACTGGAAGCAATAAAAAAGGGATCCCAAATTGAATTACGAAAGATTCCTATAAATCTTAATAAAAATGCTTAACATCACTAAACCTACACTTTTGCTGGATGAGAAAAAATGTAGGAATAACATCAAACGGATGTCTGAGAAATTCAGAGCTAACAACATAACTTTCCGTCCACATTTCAAAACACACCAATCACTTCAAATTGCGAAATGGTATAAGAAAGAGGGCGTTAAAGAAATAACTGTCTCATCCGTTTCGATGGCTAGCTATTTCGCAAATGATGGTTGGATGGATATAACAATAGCTTTCCCTGTAAACCTGCTTGAGGTGGATGAAATAAACAGATTGGCAAAACTGGTTAATCTTGGAATTTTAATTTCAGATCCACAAATCATTTCCCAATTAATAAACCTATTAGATTCAAATGTTATTGTATGGATAGAAGTTGATACAGGATATCATCGGTCAGGTTTTCAGGTTGAAAATACCAAATTGATCAAACGAACTATTGAGAATCTTCAATCTGCTGATCACATTCAATTAAAAGGGTTTCTCTCCCATACTGGAAACACTTACCACGCCTCATCACCTGAAGAAATCAAACAATTAATTAGAGATTCTGTTTTCAAACTCAATAAACTTAGAGATCAATTAAGCAACTCATTTCCAAACTTATTAGTCTCTTTGGGAGATACTCCTTCATTTTCTATTCTAAACAAATTTTCTAGAATTGATGAGGGAAGGCCCGGCAATTTTGTATTTTATGATATTATGCAATATCAATTGGGAGCCTGTTCAATTGAGGAAATTGCTGTTGCCCTTGTGTGTCCAATTGTAGCAAAATATCCTGAAAGAGGTGAAATTGTTATATATGGTGGAGCTGTACATTTTTCAAAAGAGTTCTTAGAAGAAAATGAAAATCTTAAAAATTTTGGACGAGTTGTAAGACTGGATCAAGCCGGATGGCATGATACTGGCAATGAAAATTACTTGTCAGGTATTTCTCAGGAACATGGCATTGTTAAGTTAAATAAACAAATGATGGAAGAAGTGGCAGTAGGTGACTTAATTGGTATTCTACCCATTCATTCTTGTTTAACTGCAAGTACGATGAAAAGTTTTCTAACTCTTGATGGCAAAACAATTGATCACATGGAGGGAGTTTAAGTTAATAAAAGTTGTAAATATTTTCATCCTTAAATTGATACATTTGTATTGATAGACAGAATTAAATATAAATAGGTAGTAATCATGAGCCTAAATATGCTTTTACTTCTAGGAAATCCCGAATTGCACCTAAAATCCATCTCGGTAAATAGGGAAGAAATAGATGAAATGAATATGGTAGTTAATAACCTACATGATACTTTAATGGCATTCAGAGAAAAATACCATGCTGGAAGAGCAATTGCGGCCCCTCAGATTGGTATTAAAAAGCGATTAATTTACCTTAACATAAATGAGCCAATAGTTTTAATAAATCCCAAGATTAAAAATAAAAGTACGGGAATGATTGAAGTCTGGGATGACTGCTTATGTTTTCCGGAACTTTTAGTAAAAGTACTAAGGCATAAAACGTGTACCATTCAGTTTTTTGACATGAAATTCCAAGAACATGAATGGAATATAAAGGATGATCTATCAGAACTATTGCAACACGAATACGATCATCTAGATGGCATATTAGCTACCCAAAAGGCTATTGATGAAAAATCTTTTAAACATCGACCAAATATTTATAACAGACTTAGATAAAATCCATGAATAAATTTATTGAAAGAATCAAACAACGATATAGTAAGAAAAGTAAATGGTCCATATTTCTTGATATAATCTTCTATGTTTTTATAATTTTACTCATTATTCCAGGAACCCGTACGGGTGTTGTTTCGATGTTAAAGAGGGCTACACTAACGGCTCCGCTTATACTAAGCAAACCATCAAATACAGAAATTTCTGATTCAGATTTTCGATGGCCATTAAAAACTCTCGAAGGTGAACCCTTTTTCCTGGAAGAGGTTAGAGGAAAAGTAATTTTTCTGAATTTCTGGGCTACATGGTGCCCTCCCTGCATTGCTGAGATGCCTAGTATTCAGAGATTGTATGACGAATATGGAGATAAAATCAGCTTTGTGCTGGTAAGTGGGGAAGATCCTGAAACTATTAAAAAATTCATGATAAAAAACCAGTATACTTTCCCTATTTATATGCAATCTTTTAAAGCACCTGACATATTTGAATCTTCTTCAATACCAACCTCCTTTATTATATCCCCTGAAGGTGAAATTGTAATGAAAAAGAAAGGAGCAGCCAAATGGGATGGGAAAAAAATAAAAAGGCTGCTAAAGGACCAGATGAGATAAGAAAATCGAATTATATTAATTCCACCTCTTTTAGGCTTTCTTTAATAAGACCCCAGGTCCTTTCTATATCCATATCAAGACCAACTGAAAACCGAACCAATCCTTCAGAAAGTCCCATTTCTTTCTGTTCTGCAAGAGGTATTTCAGAGGAAGTACTTGTACCCGAATTGCTAAACAGGGTTTTGAAGTAACCAAGGCTAACGGCCAGATAACCTACCCCCTTCTCCTGCATTGCTACCATAAAATCGTTTGCTTTATCTGTAGTTTTAAGGTCTATTGCAATCATCCCTCCAAATCCATATTGGGCATTCATGAGTGATTTCATCAACTTATTCTGCGGATGTACTGGCAATCCAGGATAGGCAATTTTTATACCTGTTTCTTCAAATTTTCTTGCCAGGAAAAGTGCATTATCACTATGCTTCTGAAGTCTAATATGAAGAGTATATAAATTCTTCAGTATTGATGATGAACGCATCGGATCAAGAACCGGGCCAAGTAACATAGTTGTTCCCGTGTTTACATCTATTAGTGAATTTATGAATTCGTCAGTACTGCATATTGCGCCGGCAATACAATCATTCTTGCCATTAATAAATTTAGTCATACTGTACACCACAATATCTACACCAAGTTTTATAGGTGAGATAATCATGGGCGTAAATGTATTGTCCACCACCAATTTTACATCATTTTCCTTAGAAATTCGAGACAAAGCAGGCAAATCAGCAATTTGCAACAAAGGGTTTGTCATACTTTCCGTATAAATCAATTTGGTATTTGGCTGAATCGCTTGTCTAACTTCATCCAAATCGGTAATATTCACAAA
>JASJGS010000051.1:0-35211 GCA_033791445.1 Bacteroidales bacterium
CACCTGGTTTTGGAGACCAGTGCTCTACCAACTGAGCTACACCCGTGTCTTTAAAAACATACAAGCGAGGGTCTAATATTAATTACCAGACCCCCGACTTTGAATATAATTATAAACTAAGCCTAAATCTTTATTCAACAATCTCGAGAACCTGGCCAGCACCAACTGTTCTTCCTCCTTCGCGAATAGCAAAACGAAGACCAACATTAATAGCAACCGGAGTAATAAGTTCAACAGTGATAGTTACGTTATCACCAGGCATTACCATTTCAGTTCCTTCTGGAAGCTGAATCTCTCCAGTTACATCAAGTGTTCTCACATAAAACTGTGGACGGTAGTTATTGTGGAATGGAGTATGGCGTCCCCCTTCTTCCTTCTTCAACACGTAAACCTCAGCTTTAAATTTTGTATGAGGAGTGATAGATCCTGGCTTCGCTAAAACCATACCTCTACTAATCTCATTCTTATCAACACCTCTTAAAAGAAGACCAACATTATCACCAGCTTCACCACGATCAAGTATCTTTCGGAACATTTCAACTCCAGTACAAACTGTCTTTCTCTTATTTGCTCCAAGACCAATCATTTCTAACTCATCACCTGTATTTACAACACCGGTTTCAATTCTACCTGTTGCTACTGTTCCACGACCTGTGATTGAAAATACATCTTCAACAGGTAATAGGAAAGGCTTCTCAATATCCCTTGGTGGAATTGGAATAAACTCATCAACGGCAGTCATCAACTCTTTTACTTTTTCTTCCCATTTGGCTTCACCGTTCATTGCACCCAGTGCTGAACCCAGAATAACCGGAGTGTTTTCACCGTCAAACTCATAAAAATCGAGTAATTCTCTTATTTCCATTTCAACAAGCTCAAGCAATTCTTCATCATCAACCATGTCGACTTTATTCATAAAGACAACAATTTTAGGAACATTTACCTGACGAGCAAGAAGGATATGCTCACGAGTTTGTGGCATAGGACCATCAGTTGCAGCAACAACAACAATTGCACCGTCCATTTGAGCAGCACCCGTAACCATGTTCTTAACATAGTCAGCGTGGCCTGGACAATCAACGTGTGCATAATGTCTGTTTACTGTTTCATACTCAACATGAGCTGTATTGATAGTTATACCTCTCTCTTTTTCCTCAGGAGCGTTATCAATAGAATCAAAGTCTTTAACTGTTGCTAGTCCATCCTTGGACAATACCATAGTGATGGCTGAAGTTAAAGTAGTTTTTCCATGATCAACGTGACCAATCGTACCAATGTTAACATGAGGTTTCGACCTGTCAAATTTTTCTTTAGCCATAATTCAATAATTTATTATTAATAGATCCAGTTACTAATTTTTCCAATTTACAATTTCTAATCGAGCCAATGACGGGAGTTGAACCCGTGACCTCATCCTTACCAAGGATGCGCTCTACCACCTGAGCTACATCGGCGTTGAGCGGGAGACGGAATTCGAATCCGCGACCCTCAGCTTGGAAGGCTGATGCTCTACCAACTGAGCTACTCCCGCAAAGAGTTTTTGGTGGGGAGAGCAGGATTCGAACCTACGAAGGCGTACGCCAGCAGAGTTACAGTCTGCCCCAGTTGGCCACTTTGGTATCTCCCCATATAAATATATTATATATAAAAACCACACCTCACCAAAAACAAGAGCCGATGGAGGGATTCGAACCCACGGCCTGCTGATTACAAATCAGCTGCTCTGACCAACTGAGCTACATCGGCAAATATTTTAAAGAACGATAAATATATTACCAGTAGTTAAAATTTACAATTGTCTGAATAAAAAATTCAACCATTTTATAAACACCTTATAATTAAACATATACAAATATGCGTTTTTGGCAATTTTGCATACACTTAATCAAGTACATTAACAAAGTTCTGGTAAGAACAACGATCTTTAATATTTACCCTTAAAAATCGGTCTGCAAATGTATGAAAATTAAATTTAGATCACAAAAATAATTTGGGAATTTTTTATGCGCCTCTTTGCTTTTCTTTTTGTCTGGTAATTTGAATCTTAAGAGCATCGGCTGAAAGGTCAACTGCTTCTTCAAATGTCTTACTTTGCTTTTTCGCAAATAATGGTGCCCCTGGGATGTCTAATTTGATCTCCGCAACCTTATTTTCTGCATTTTCCGATTTGGAAAGTCGCAGGAACACTTCGGCACTTAGAATCTGGTCATTAAATTGACCTAATTTATTAACTTTCTGATCCACAAAATCAAGTAATTTCTTATCAGCATCAAATCGAACAGAATTAATCTGAATATCCATAACTTTTCCTCCTTTATTTAGTTTAAGCTCGCGGATGAGCCTGTTTATAAATTTCTTTTAATTTTTCAAAAGTATTATGTGTATAAATTTGAGTTGCCGATAGGTTTGCATGTCCTAACAACTCTTTAATAGCATTTATGTCAGCACCATTATTTAACATATGAGTGGCAAAAGAATGTCGTAGAGTATGAGGACTCTTTTTCTCAAAAGTAGTAACATACTTAAGATACTTATTAACCAAACGATAAACCATCTCAGGATATATAGGGCCTCCCTTTCCTGTCAGGAAAAAAGATTCTTCAGAAGATTCTGAAAAATTTTCGTTTCGCTGAATAATATACTTTGATAAAGTTTTAGCAAATTCTCCAGAAACTGGAATAATTCTTTCCTTGTTTCTCTTACCCGTAACCTTGATTACCAAATCTTCTACCTGAACATCATTCAATTTCAAAGAGACCAATTCAGCCCTCCTCATTCCAGTAAAATAAAGTAATTCTAAAATTAACTTATCCCTTGCACCAACATAACTATTATCAAAATCAAATTGATCTAATAATATATTCATTGGTTCCTGCTCAATAAAGCCTGGAAGAACTTTTTTACTTTTGGGAGAAACAACCTTAATCATAGGATCTTGATCAATATAATCCTGTTTTAATAAAAACTTAAAATATGATTTAAGGCTAGAAATTTTTCTTTTAACTGTTGTGGGAGACATACCTTCCTCTAGTAGGTTTACTACCCAGGATCTGATATGATTATGATTTGCCTTACTCGAATCTTCAAGACTCTGCTTATCCTGGCAAAAACTGGCAAACTGATTAAGATCATTCTTATATGACCGAATCGTAAGCTTCGAATACCGCTTTTCAAAATTTAAAAAATCAAGAAATATCTCAATATTATTCATACTTTTTAACCATCATGAAAGATGATTGAAGCGGGTAATTCTAATGATGTAGACTGATGAAGGACCAGAAGCGCGATTTATTCGCTATCTTCCTGCAACTTTTGAATATATATTGCTTTCTTTTTTTCTTCTCTTTTTAATATAGAAGGCTTCAAAAAAGCTTGTCTGTGCCTTAATTCCCTTATCACACCAGTTTTTTCAAACTTTCTTTTAAATCTTTTTAAGGCTCTCTCAATGTTTTCGCCCTCTTTCATTGGAATAACTATCATACGATTTTTTTTTAATTGAGGCGCAAAGTTAGAAATTGGAAAACATTTTTCAAAATAAAAAAGCAAGAAAATAAAAAAAGTCCTATTCGGACCTACATCAAGTTCAATTTTACTAGTTACCCATAGCCAATCCTTTATTACAACAAATACCCTTTAATAACTCATCATAAATATAATGAAAATTAATCAATCAAACAAGATAAATAATCAATTAAATGCATGAGAAATTAACTCTAAATATCTTTTCATTAATTTATCTTATTCAGTGTAAAACTTATAATCCAAGATTAGTTTCTACCCTCGGATAACTCTAAATACGGGCTAATCTTTTGAAAAACATCATCGGGTAGCAGATTGTTTTCCCTCAGCTCATCAAGATTTATAATCTGACCTTGAATATTCCGGAACTCCAAAATCGCATTTACCTGGTACTTGTTCAGATAAGGGTGTCTTATTAGTTGGTTAAAATCCGCGGTATTAATTACTATTTTATTCACTAAACTAGTATCAACTGTAATATTCGATTCAATTTCCTCATAGGTTTCAAGCTGAAAACCGTATACCTCCATTAACTGGTCCTTTCTTATGTAACCTCCAAGCAGGGCCCGATACTTAATGATTCTACTAGCAAAAGTAGGCCCTATTCCATAAATATCAAGGAGTTGAAGAGAATCGGCACTATTAATATCAATCAATATTTTTTCAAATTGAGGTCTAGTTAAAAAGGTAGAATCAAAAGTATTTACAGCGACCTCCTTCACAATGGAAATTTCTATATATGGTTCTAAAGCGGCAAAAATTGAATCATTCATCCCATAAATCTTTTTCAGGTGCTCATTCTGATAAAAAATGCCTCCCTTCTCTCTGTATTTTAATAAGGTATTGGTTATTCGGTCATTCAATCCGAGTCGCTTTAGGTCAGTTTTCGATATCGTATTCGGATCAAAAGTAAAAAGCTGATATGTAATTCCTTTGTTACTACCTACTCCACTCTTATTGTATGAATCTGGAACTTCTTTTTGTTGACTGCTTGCCTTCCATTGTTTTATATCATTTTCAAATTCAGAAAAGTCAACTTGTGGTTTTGGCCTAATTTTAGGATAGATTATTGAAATTGAAAGCAGTAGAATTATAAGGAAACTTAGCACTATGGTACCAATCCGCTCACTTGGGGTAAACTGAAAATACTCTTTTAGAAAATTCCTTAACATTCCTAACAATTAACCAATTCAACTCTTATCAATACAACTTTCCTCCCAATGGTACTAACTCATCCAGACCTACTAAAACACAATTGCCATTCTCATCAGGTACACCTACTATCAATACTTCAGACAAAAATGAACCTATTTGTCTTGGAGGGAAATTCACAACGCAAAGTATCTGCCTTCCTACAAGCATATTAATAGTGTAATTGTCAACAAGCTGGGCTGAAGATTTCATCACACCAAGATCAGGACCAAGGTCAATAGTAATTTTATAGGCTGGTTTTCTTGCCTCAGGAAATTTCTCAGCAGCAAGGATACGACCAACTCTAATATCTAGTTTCTCAAAATCTTTTATTGTTGCCACTCAAGGAGGGTTTTAGAAAACGCCCAAACCATAAAGAAATACTGCTGCAATTGCAATGGGTGCAATAAATTTAACCAGCATCATGTAAATCGGGAAAAACCTAACTTTTAAAGTTCCTTGATTAGTAATCTCATCCTTTGTTCTTTTCGTACCGAAATACCAACCGATAAATAGAACGATCAGTAATCCTCCCAGAGGTAATAATATACTGGCAGAAGTAAAATTTAATACCTTAAAAACTCCGCTAAAATAGGAAGCCAGGACACCCAGAACTGCAACTGATGTTGTTCCAAGCCATGTAGCCTGCTTCCTTGTTATATTCAATTCTTCAGAAAAATAGGCGACAATTACTTCCAGAACAGATATGGTGGATGTCAAAGCAGCAACTCCTAGAAGAAGAAAAAACATAAGTGAGAAAACGTATCCACCTGGCATTTTCTGGAATATAATCGGCAAAGTCTTGTAAACAAGTCCTTCTTCAGAAGCAGGTGGAATCCCAAAAGCAAATACTGCTGGAAAGATTGCTACACCAGCAAGAATCGCAATGAAGGTATCAGCAATAGTCACGCTTATTGCTGTAGAAGACAAATTATCCTTTTTACTAATATATGATCCATAGGTAATGAGAGTTCCCATTCCAATACTTAAAGAGAAAAAGGCCTGTCCTAAAGCTTCCAGTATAGTTTTTGCTGAGATTTTCGAAAAATCAGGTTTAAAAAGGAAATCCAGTCCTTCTTTTGCCCCGGGAAGTGTTATTGACCGAATAGAAATTATTATCAGGATAACCAATAGGATTGGCATTAATATCTTTGTATATCTTTCAATACCATTCTTCACACCCATAATTACAATTCCAGCTGAAAACAACATAAAAATCAAAAACCAGAATATTGGTCTCCAGGTAAGACGAAACTCATCGAACATAACTCCGATTTCATCGGGCGATTTTCCGTTAAATCCATTTACAATAGATTGATATATATACTCAAGTGTCCAACCAGCAACAACTGTATAAAAAGCAAGAATCATAAATGCTGCACCAACTCCCATCAAACCTACCAGGTACCAGGGTTTACCAGGAGCAAGCTTTTTGAAAGCACCTACAGGATTCCGTTGAGCGCCTCTGCCTATCACAAATTCTGATAACATTACCGGAATTCCAATAATTGCAACAAAAAAAAGATAAATTAATAAGAAGGCACCACCTCCATTTTCGCCAACTACATATGGGAAACGCCAAATATTTCCAAGGCCAATTGCGGAACCAGCCGCAGCAGCAATAATCCCGAATTTACTACTAAAACTATCTCGATTAGAAAAATCAAATTTTGCCATTCTGCTTTTATAGACTAATAATTATACATTGTAAGCCAAGATAATTCTTAACTAAACTAAAAATATGACCCTTTTTGGGGAAATAATTGACAAAAATAGTTTTTTTAAAATAATTCAACAGGTTAATGGAAATAAACTAGAAATATACCCATTGAGACATTCAAGTGAATCAGGTAAAAAATTCGAAAGATTAAATTAAAAAAGAGGGAAGCCTTACTTGCCAAATTTCTCATCCAGTCTTTTTAGCCTTGCCTGAATCTGGTCAGGGCTTTTGGTTATACTAAGTTTCTCAACCCAGGTTACAAATTTTCGAACAATATCAAATATTAATGCAAAATATAACAATACTGAAGCAAGCCAGATTACCATAATATTAAACCAGAAAGTATCAATATAAATATTTCCGATTCTTTTATCTGGGGCATAAAAATGTGCTCTACCTACTTTTGAGGTGGGATTCATATAAATTGGTTCAAACTTCCTCACATAATGGCCATCCAATTCAATGATTTTCCTTCCTGGTTCAAAATTCTTCAATTGATCTGTGAGCTTATTATTGATATTCTTTGTTTGAAGTTTTAAGATTTCATCACTTGATCCTAGTTTTTCCTTTAACTCATTGTACTTTTCATCTCTTAGTTCATTCATTTCATTACCATATATAATAGCCCTCTTTTTAATTCCCTCAAGATAAAATAAAACTTCATTAACTACCGTAGTATCGAATTTGGCAACAGAAATATTATCAATTTCTTTAAAGTCAGGCCAATTATAACTTTTTTGAGCAGCAAGAATCTCGCTTTTAATCAAGTTCAGATTACTACTAATTTTCTCCTCATTTTGGCTCAGACTAATATGATACTCCGTTTCGTGAACCTTACCTTCTAGCTGCTGTATTAAAAAGTTACGGACATAGGTAGAATTGCTTATATTTTTATCAAACTCAAAGAAGTTTTTTTCAAACTTATTATTTTTAAACTGATGGACAGCCAAGGCCTCATAGGACCACCTGGAGGTCATTAAATCTCCTATGACAGGAACATATTCCCGGTGACGAAAAGCTTTATTCAAACTATCGTATTTTACAATTACACCACCTAGCAACAACTGAGGTACCAGAATGAAGGGGATTAAAATATAAATAGTTATTACGGAATTTAATCCAGAGGAAATATTTAGTCCAAGCATATTTGCCATGGAGGAAGTTGTAAACAGAATTAACCAAAATGCGAATGTCATTCCCTTAATTTCGAGAATCAGATTCCCTACGAGAACAAAGGAAAAAGTTTGAATAGCTGACATAGCAAAAACAACAAGGATCTTTGAATTTAAATAACTCAACCGGCTAAGGTTCAAAAAGGATTCCCGAACCAGTATTCTCCTGTCTCGAATAATTTCTTCTGCACTAACCATTAAGCCCATAAAAAGAGAAACCACAACAGCCATAAACAAGTAAGCTGGTAAATTATTATTCTGCTGAAATAAATAGTTTCCGGTTGGGGAATTATCACTAACATATTTGGTGAAAAAACCAATAATTACTGCAAGTAATGGTGCCTCAAGGAAGTTGATAAGCATATATTGTCTATCCGCCAGCTTTGACAATATATTACGTATACTAAATACTCTGAACTGCTCAAATGCAGATGGGATTTTAAACTGAATTTCAGGTAGCTTTGCCTTTTTGGATACTACCTCAACTTTTTTCTCAATTCGCTTCTTATACTTTTTATACCATTCTTCAGGAGAAACTTTTCTTTCCCGCGTTAGTTTACCATATTCATCGACCTCGCGTGCTTCAACAATTTTTAATATTTCCTCAGGCTTAACATTCCCACAGTTTAAACATTGTCCTTCTTCAGCATCGACATACTTACTCAGTTTTTTAAAATAAATTAATCCATCAATTGGATTACCTTTATAGATGGTATGGCCGCCCTTATCGAGAATAAGAATTCTGTCGAATAGCTTGAAAATATCAGAAAATGGTTGATGAATATTAACAATTACGAGTTTATCCTTCAAAGTTTGCTCCTTAAGTAAAAGCATCAGCTTCTCAGAATCCATGGAAGAAAGTCCAGATGTTGGCTCATCCACAAATAATATCAAGGGCTCTCTAATTAATTCTAAGGCAATATTTAATCTTTTTCGTTGTCCTCCACTAATGAGTTTTCTTATTGGACTACCAACCTTAAGGTGCTTTACTTCATCCAGTTCGATATCTTGCAATACCTGGTTAACCTTTCTCAATATCTCACTCCTGTTCAAATCCCTAAAGCACAATCTGGCATTGTAATAAAGGTTTTGAAATACAGTAAGTTCCTCCATTAATAAGTCATCCTGAGGAACAAAACCAATCATGCCTTCTAGTTTTTCTTTATCCCTAAGAATATCAAATCCATTTATGCGAATGCTCCCCTTATTTGGTTCCAACTTCCCGGCTAATATATTCAGAAGAGTAGACTTACCAACCCCACTGCCACCCATTATCCCAACCAGGTTTCCTGATTCCTTAGAGAAGTTAAACTTCTTTATTACATAGGAACTGTTCTTAAATTTAAACTGGATTTTTTCTGCAGTATAATTGATCTTTGACTTACTCTCGTGCAGTAAGAACTTATTCAATATATCACTGTAATAAACAGGCTTGATCCGTGGCCCAGTAATCATGGCTCCCTGATCCAAGAGTAATATTCTACCAGGAGTTATATTGTGACCATTAAGGTACAAAGTACTTTTACCGGTATATTTAAAAACAAAAGTATTTGTACCTGCATGATGAAGAAAATATATTGTTCCACCCAATCCCTGGTTAAAGACATGTCTTTCCTCTGGAGTGCTGGGTCGATCGTTGCTATCAATTATTAGCATTTTTTCTTTTCCAATATCGCCAGCCTGTGGATCAAGTATAAAGGCCTTGGTATTATCGTGTTCCTCTTCTGAAATATTGAACTTGTCTGCCACAGCTCTAACAAAATCCAATTCTTTCTCAGTCATTACTTCATCCTCATTTATAAACTCTACCAACCTGAGAAAAACAATAAACTTTTCCCGTTGTATTAACTCTTTATTAATCTGTTCACAAATTTCAACAACCATACTTGAGTAATTCCCACTCTCTTTTCCATTATCCTCATAAATTGTAATACCATCTATTTCAATATTATATGAATTAATATATTTTTCAAATAACTTTAAATATTTATCTATTTGTCTGGAGCTTAGGTGTTCGCTAAGAAAAGATTTTACTATTTCACTGGCTTTACTTGAAACACCGTTTTGTCCTACATTGGCAATCATAGCAAAGAGCCTAAGCAATGCATTCAAAATCGATTCATTCATATGTAAGATGATTTTAATTACAGAAACTGAGTCTTTCCCTGACTGGCAAAATACAAATTATTTGTTAATTAGAAAAAAACTCAGACAATCCCATTACGGATATTGGAAATTGCATCAACAATCTCATTAAATTGGCTATCAGAAATATTTCCCTGGATAGGCTCATAAATATTGTAAAGATTTTTAAGGCTATTATATATTTCTGAAAGGTCAGTATCAGATTTAACTGGTTCCATCAGACCAAGCAATTCTGTTAATGAAGATTTTTGTTGTCCAATAATTTCAATAAAACGAATACTGTCCCGTGCAGTTAAAGCAATTTGAGTAGTTAGATAAAGTCCTTCTATCCAGCTTCCAGCCATAACAAGCAAAGCTGATACATCTTTATTGTTCTCAACCAGGTATTTGTAGGTATCAAAAAAAGAATCAGATATGATGAGTATAAGGGAATCTCCATAATCAAGATTATTTTCAATCCTGTCTATATATTCTCTATTAAAAGCTGTTGAAATTTTCATTTCATCTGTAAGTCGATTTGAAGCTTTTAAATACAACATGGTTTCCTGTTTCATCATATAGGTGCTGGCATAGCTCAAATCAGCCCCATAAATCCCAAGATTCAGTGCCTTTTCCTTTTGAGAAAAATAGTTACCCACGTTTTCACTAGAATTCGCAATACTTAAGATAAAAGGGGCACCAGCCTTGTTGAGCATTTCAGTTACATAAAATGAAGAAGGTAAAGGATAGCCAGATAGATCCAAAATAGCCTCTCCTTTAATTATCTCATCCTGGGGAATTTCAGATCCCTCAGGGCTATTGGTATTACTATTTTTACATGCTAAAAAGCCAACAGTAATTATCAAAATAGTAAGGCAATACTTAGTTAATGCAAAGAAACCTGATTGAGTTTTCATAGTAATTCTATGTTTTCATAAGTACTGTAAAATAAACAATTCAATGATCATTTGCAAGAATTCAATCCACAAAGAATTCTTCAATTAATTCATTATACCGTTCTTCATCATGTAGTAGGCTAATATCAGGATTTAGTATAATCCAAACAAGATCACGGTATCCATTTTTGAGTGCAAGCTCTAAATGTTTCAAGGCTTCTTCCTTCCTATCTTGTACTGCGAGAAATTCAGCATATCTAAAATGAAGTGTAGAATCAATAATAATGGCTCTCCTACCTGCTTCCCATCCAGCCTCTACTTCTCCAAGCTGAGTTAAAACAGCTCCATAAGCAATCCATATGCCTGGATCTTGTGGATTATTTTCTTTCCATTGCTCAATTTCATTTCTAAACATATTGAAATTGTCTCGTGCAAGGTTTTCATTCCCTATTTCCTTGTAGTTAATCCCCAAACAATAGTTAGCCGATACTTCCTTAGGGTTAATTTGTAAAATATCCTGCAAAACCTCAATTGCCTGATCATAGTTACCTTGAAGTCTGTATAAATGTGCTAACCTGTACTGATTCATAAAGAATCCAGGATTAATACTGCTGGCTTTCAGATATGCTTCCAAGGCCTTATCTAATTCATCCAGTCCAACATAGCTTGAGCCAAGGTTAAAATACCCCCACGGATTATCTGGACCATACTTTATCATCCTGTTTGACCAAACAAATGCTGAATCCATTTGCCCTAAATTCTCAAGATAAACCCATATTAACCCACCATATGTAAGCATCATATGTGGGTCTATCCTTAATGCTTCTTTATACTCGGACACCGCTTTTTCAAATTGGTTCTGATTCTGGTAATACCAACCCAGGTTATTCCTTGGGATTGGATCATCGGGATACATTTCAATTCGCATATTGGTATACTCAATCCCTTTATTTAAATCATTTTCAATATTGACAGCATAAAATGCCAATATTCCATATTTTTCACTATCAGTTAAATTATCTATGGAGAGAATTGCCTGGTCCAACCACTCTTTCCCCTTTTCACGATCGAATCTTTCAAAGAGAATGTTCCCCAGGGAAGCTTTTGCTGCAGTAAAGTTTGTATCCAATTGTATAGCATTCTCATAATGAATAATTGCTTCTTTGAATTTCATATTCAGATGATCTTCTATACCAAGAGAAAATTCTTTTAGCGCATCCAATGATGCTGTGGTGACTTTGGTTAAGGGTTTGCTCTGGCCAGATATTTTATACCTTGATTCACCAAGATGACGACGTATTTTCTTACTTAAGTGGTCTAATTTATCTATAATCTCATCTTGATTTTCAGCATATAATAACTCAGATCTAAAAATAGTGCCTGTCTCAGTTTCGTGGATTTTTCCAGAAAGGATATATTGATGACCTACCTTACTAATTTCAGGAACAATGTAAACACTTACACCTTCCCTCAGAGCAATTTCTTTACTTAGCTCCTCACCAATAAAGCCAGATTCTTTTTTTTTCATCCTTTTGAGGGATTCCAAAGTTCTCCGACGCGAAAACACATTGATGTGCTTTGACTGATTTATACTTAGTGAGAAAGCAGTATTTAATGATTTATCAAAAATGGCTTCTTCTGTTAAGTTATTGAAATCAGCCAACACAACCCAATCTCTTTCTTTAAAAGGCACCGATTTACCACTATAAAAAAGAAATAGTAGGACAACTATCCCGACTACCAGGAGGGAACTAATTCCATAGATTCCCTCTTTCCTCCCTTTATATTTTTTGGAAGTTGAAGTACCAGGTAAAAATCTTTTTTCAACTAATCCATCATGTAGAGCAGGCTCTGAGGCATCATCAGACGGCAGTGAGAAGTCAGTCTCAAGGATATTATAATCCAGCTTGCCGTTTTGCCTCGAATATCTTTTTATGCCTTCCTGTGTAAAAACAAAAAACCAGGAAAAAAATAATAAAACCGGAAATGCTATTAATGCAATATTTATAAATAAAGGTAAGACCCAGCCAGGAAGTTGTAAGGGTCCGGATATTATATCAATCAACTCCAAAAATCCGAATGCCACTGCCACATAGACTGTGACAAGTCGAAGTATATTACGGTTCTTAAGCTCTTGCCAAAACCGGTTAAAGTTGCCAGGCTTTTCGGCCATATTTTATACTATTGATGAGTTGTTAATTACCTCATATTACCAAATTTACGAAAAAAACCCGGATTTATACCATGTAAAGATCATCATCTGAGTTGATAGTAATAGTCACTTAAAAGAAACAATTACTTTTTCTGGTCTATTTCATTCCTGTATTAATTTAAATTTGTATTTTTCATGAATCCTAAATCAATTTGTTAAAAAGCCAGTAAACCAATTTAATTCGTATCATTAACTTGCCTAGCATATGAAACCAACAAAGACCAAGGTCATAGCAACCATTGGGCCTGCATGTAGCTCTATTGAGATTCTGGAACAATTAATACTTGAAGGCATAAATGTTTGTAGATTAAACTTTTCACATGGTACCCATGAGGATCACCTGGATGTAATTAATAAGATTAGATCCCTAAATAAAAAAAAAGGTACACATGTTGCCATACTTGCTGACCTTCAGGGTCCAAAACTTCGGATTGGGGAGGTTAAGGATAATGCGGTAGAACTCATTCCCGGAAACCTAATAAAAATAGTTTCTCAAAAATGTTTAGGTACTGCTGAAATGGTATCCCTCTCATACCAGAAGTTTGCAAGAGATGTAAAAAAGGGAGATCCAATATTAATTGATGATGGAAAATTGAAGTTAGAAGTTATCGATACCAATGGTGTAGATATCGTTGTTGCTAAGATTATTTATGGGGGTATTCTTTCCTCAAGAAAGGGAGTGAATTTACCTGGTACAAAAATTTCACAACCAAGCATGACTGAAAAAGATACCCAGGACGCAGAGTTTGCCTTGAAACATAGAGTTGACTGGATTGCACTTTCTTTTGTAAGGTCAGCAGGGTGTATACACGACTTGAGGAAATTGGTAGAAAAATCCAATTCTTCCGCAAGGGTTATAGCCAAAATTGAAAAACCAGAAGCACTTGAACAAATAGATGAAATAATCGAAGCTTCACATGGAATAATGATAGCCAGGGGTGATTTAGGCGTAGAGGTATCATATGAACAGGTACCTACGATACAAAAAGAAATTATCCGGAAATGTATAAGCATGGGAAGAGTTGTAATTATTGCTACTCAAATGCTTGAAAGTATGATAGATAACTTCAGGCCAACAAGGGCTGAGGCAAATGATGTTGCAGGAGCTGTTCTGGATGGCGCAGACTGCTTGATGCTTAGTGGTGAAACATCAATGGGGAATTTCCCTGTAGAGGTTGTTCAAACAATGAAACAAATCATAGCATATACAGAGATTCATGGCTTTCAATATATAAGGGAACATCTTCCGGCCGAAAACACCCAATCTTTTTTGCCCGACACTATTTGTCAGAATGCAAGTAAAATGGCTGAAGAAAGCAAGGCTACTGCAATAATATCATTTACCCACTCCGGGTATACAACACTCAGAATATCAAGCCATAGGCCAAGCGCTGACATATATGCTTTTACAAATAACGAAAAAATCCTTAATAGCTTATCAATTTTATGGGGTGTCAGACCAATGTTGGTTCATACTTTTGAGAACATCAATATAGCTATTAATCACTCTATTGAAATTCTCAAGAAAAAACAACTGATTAAAGACAATGATATTGTAGTACATCTTGGGAGTATACCTTTAAATTTAAAGGGACAGACTAATATGTTAAAAGTGAGCTACGTTTAGATAAAATAATCCAGTCTCACAAAAAATCTTTAAACCAAAAACAATTTACAAGATATTCTGAGAACAAAATTAAAATGGATATCCTATGGCAAAATGGGGTGTAAAATAATCGAAAAAACCTGGATTGGTCTCATATATTGGGAGCCATTCACCCTGAGGATTACGAAGTTTATAACCTAGATCAAACCGGAAGAGAAAAAATGACAAATCCAGTCTTATCCCAACACCGGTACCAATCGCCATCTGGCTAAGAAATGTATTAAAGTTGAAAATAACATCCTTAGATAGTTCTTCCTCAGGTTCTTCAAGATTTTTTGAAGATTTAGGTAACATCCAGATATTGCCAAAATCAAAGAATAATGCCCCTTCCAATTTCCAAAATAGATTAAACCGATATTCCAGGTTTGCTCCTATTTTCATATCACCTGTCTGATTAAAAAACCCACTTGTCAAAACAGAAGTTGAATCAGCCCCTGGTCCAAGTGACCGCACAGGCCAGGCCCTAATATCATTTGCCCCTCCAGTGTAGTATTGCTTTTCAAACGGCATTGCCCTAGAATTCCCATAGGGTACACCTACACCCAGAAGAATCCTATAAACCAAGGAATTTGACTCATTCAAAGCCGAATGATAGCGAAAATCAAAGTCACCTCGTACGTATTGGGCATATTCAATACCAAAAAGAGTATTCCCAGATGGCTCAGATGATTTATTAAATGCCCTGTTTGCAAGTTGAATTAAATTTCCGGCAGTAGACAAATTTAATCTGAAATAATAGTAGTCTTGATTTTTACCAAGAATTTGATCAGTTAATATAAAACTATAGCTTAATCCGGCAATAAAAGCATCCTGGTAGCTATAGGCAAGGTATGAAGTTTCCTGTATCTGGGCAAGCCAGGCGCTATCAATATATGGAAGTTTAATTACATTTAGATCTATTGGAGTCAAGACATGAGACATAAACTTATTGGCCTGCCAGCTATACCCAAATGATGCAGAAAACATGGTTCGCTTATATTCAGGTCTTTGCTGATAATTATATGCTGCAAAAAGAGAAGTCTTTGGATTAAATTTCTTCACAAAACCTTCGGTATTTAGAAATGGAACCAAAAATCTTGGAAAAACAATATCACCACCCAAGCCAACTTCATTCATGCTACTATAACCCTTATCAACAGCAGGAAGTGCTTCGTATGCACCTTTTAACTTTAAATTTAAAACTTCAGCCCTCCTAAAGAGGTTTCTATTCTGATACAATAAATTTACAGAAGCTCCAAAATTACCAGACGAATTGGTACCTTCCAATTCAATAGAATAGGCCTGTAATTTATTGGGAGCTAATTGAACGTGACAATCTATTGTTTTTGCACCTGTATCAGATTCAGAAATATCCGGAACTTCAGAGAAGTATATATCAGCAAGCTTTATAACATCCAGACTTGAAAGGTGCTTTTTTGTTTGTTCCACATCCGTTAAGCTATAAAAATCACCTGGATCAATATAATTAGCCTTATAAATTACATCATAGTGAATGGGTGACTTCTCTTTCTTAGTAACAAAATACAGCCCGTCCTGATAAGTAGTATCCAGGTCACTAAAATAATCAGATGGGTTCCCAAGAGCTTCCCCAGGATCATAGTCCAAAAAGAATATAACTTTTCTAATTTTGTATTTTCTGAAGGATACTTGTTCCCGAAGACCATTAGATCCATCGGTAGTTAAAGATTTTACATTGACTGTCATATCAATAAGATGATCACCAACAGTACTATCCGCTTTAAAGTAAATGAAGTCTTTCTGAAAATTATAATAACCACTATTTCGCACCAATCTTTCAAGGCGAGCCCTTTCCAAGTCGATGGCTTCAACATTGTAGTTTTCATCCGTTTTCAATTTCGAATCCAATGAATCTGACAGGATAATTGGTTTTAACACCGGATCATCCACCTGATACATAATATTTCGAAACTTATGAGGCTTATTTGTTGTTATGCGATATTCAACAAATGCTTTTCGTTTTACATACCACAGTGTATCGTCAATTTCAGCATGAAAATACCCATTTTGCTCCAAAAAGGTTTCTAATTGCTGGGAAGATTTAGCGTCCTGAGACTCATCAAAAATTACCGGAGGTTCTCCTATTTTTCTTAACCATTTGCTAAATCCCTTTTCTTTTTCAAGATTAGACAGATTGTAAAACCCTAACTTTAACCTCACACCCAAAAACTTCTTATTAGGCTTTTGCCGAATATAGCCTTTCAACTCTTTCATTTGAATTTCTTTACTTCGATCGCTTTTTACTTTATTGTCCCCTAAAAGATATTTTCCTTCTGGGACATACTTGGTGGGATTACAGGATGGAAATATTTGAAAAGTAAGCAGCAGTATAAGCACAATACTGGGCCGAAATTTATTATTTTTATTTATTGTTAATATTTCCAACTTTTGTAATGAGATTTAACTCACAAATATAATCAATGGGTCTATAAATAATTCATAAAATCAAATTGTTATACAACTGGTATGTTAAGTTCTAATAAAATTAAGTTTATAAATTCACTTAAATCAAAAAATAACAGAAAAAGACAGGGTTTCTTTATTGCTGAAGGTGATAAAATTGTGAATGATTTAATTCAATCGAAATGGGAGGTAACTGAATTATTTGCTAAAGCAGAATGGATTGAGAAGTTTTACGATAAAAAAATTGAAGATGGAGTTACCATTCATGAAATAAAGTATAACGAACTTAAGAAAATAAGCTGTTTAACAAGCCCTCATAATGTATTAGCCATAGTTAAGATACCTGAATTTGAACCAAGTTTCACACTGCAATCTGACAAGTTATATCTATTGCTCGATAATATTCAGGACCCGGGTAACCTTGGAACAATTATCAGAACTGCTGGCTGGTTTGGTATTCAATCAATTATTTGTTCACCGGATAGTGTTGATATATATAATCCTAAGGTAATACAGGCGAGCATGAATGCATTTGTGCAAACCAAAGTTTCCTATTACGATTTAAAACAGGTTCTAAAGCAATTTAAACAGGCTGATCTGCCAGTTTATGGCACATTTATGAATGGTGAGAATATTTTTGACACTTCCCTCAGAGCAAATGGAGCAATTTTATTTGGTAATGAATCAAAAGGAATATCTGAAGAATTGACCCCTTATGTTACCTGTCACTTACATATTCCTTCTTTTCAAGAACATGGAAAAAGTTATGTTGAGTCTCTAAACATTGCTACTGCTGTTGCTATAGTATGCTCTGAGTTTAGAAAATCACCAAATTAACCTCTTTTCAGGATACTGAATAACGCTTTTCTAAGCTTAACTTTTTCTCAGAAAACTGATAGCAGCCTCAGCGCATCTTTCGCCATCAATCGCTGATGAAACTATTCCTCCAGAGTAACCAGCCCCTTCCCCACATGGGAATAATCCACCTAATTGAGGGTGTTCAAGTGTTATTGAATCTCTGGGAATTCTAACTGGGGATGAAGTTCTGGATTCAACTCCCACTATTATAGCCTCGTTTGATAAATAACCTTTCATTCTATTTCCAAATTGCAAGAAGCCAACTCTTAACTTTTTATTTATGAGTTCTGGCAACCATTCATGCATGGGGGATGATACCAGGCCTGGAAAATAAGAGCTTTCAGGTAAGGATGTTGATATCCTACCATCCAGAAAATCTGTTAATCGCTGTGCAGGTGCTGTTAAAAGTGAGTGTGAGGCCTCACATGCCATTTGTTCCAATTTCTTCTGATATGATAATCCTGAAAGGACTTTTGCTTTGTTTTCAACCAAAATATCCTCAGGTCTGATTTCAACTACTATACCAGAATTAGCATACTTTGCATTTCTATGTGATGGAGACATCCCGTTTACCACCACTTCATTTTCATTGGTGGCTGAGGGCACAATAAATCCACCCGGGCACATACAAAATGAAAAAACACCTCGTTCCTCTACCTGGCATGCCAACCGGTATTCGGCAGACGGCAAATACTTCATTTGAGGATCCCCATGATATTGGATTTCATTAATTAAAGATTGAGGATGCTCTACCCTTACACCCATGGCAAATGTTTTGGCTTCCAGCTTTAGATTGTTTTTAACCATAATCTCATACACATCTCTTGCTGAATGCCCTGTGGCCAGGATAACCGCTTCAGAAGGAACTTTTTCATCATTCTCAGTGAGAACCCCCGCTATCTTCCCTCCCTGGATTAAAAAGTCTTTGAATTTGGTTGCAAAGTGAACTTCACCACCATGATCCAATATAGTTTCTCTAATTTTTTCAATAATAGCTGGAAGTTTATCAGATCCAATATGCGGATGAGCTTCATACAATATTTTTTCGGTGGCACCATGAAAGCTAAGTACCTCAAGAATCTTTCGTATATATCCTCTCTTTTTGGAACGCGTATACAGTTTACCATCAGAAAAAGTACCAGCACCTCCCTCCCCAAAACAATAGTTGGATTCGGTATTTAATCTTTGGTCTTTTATAAGGCCTGCAATATCACGCTTTCTGGTGTGCACATCATTGCCTCGCTCCAATACAATAGGACGAAAGCCAAGCTCCAGGAGTCTCAATGCTGCGAATAAACCTGCAGGTCCGGATCCAACTACGATAATCTCCTTCGCTGAATCGACCCTTTTATAGTCAGGGTTATAAGGATCCGATTTTTGAGGAAGATCATCAATATAAACTTCTAAATCAAGGTGTACCAATACTTTTCTCTTCCTGGCATCAATTGATTTCTTCCTGATATGAACTGATTTAATCCTCGACTTTTTTACACGTAGTTTATTTGCTACTGCAATCTCTAGTGATTCATCCTTAGAGGCAATTTCTGGCCGAAGTGATATTTTTAGTTCCCTCTTCATAATCAGTTTTAAAGGAATTGACCTAACTAAAGGATATAAAACAAAATTCAATAAAAATAAAGAAATCTGGATTCCCGGAAAGCCTATTCAAAATGAAAATTAAGAATCCAGATCATTGATTTCAATCGATCTATCGCATTTACATATTGCGGATATCGTTCATGTGGATCATGAGCCAGAATATCTCGGGTACCTACAGAAAGTTTTATTTCAGGGGAAAATTTGAAATATTTTAAGAAAAAATCAACCCCAAATCCTACCTCATAATACAAGTCCGTACGATTTAACCTGAGATAAATGTCCTTATCGTCGTCGTACTCTTTTTTTGCAGACAAATCCACCCGAAGATTAACACCTGCAATCAAATAGGGTCGCCAATTATTCACTCGTCTTGACTTATACTTTAAAAGTAAGGGAAATTCAAGGAAGGATGATTCAAGCTTTTGATCGGTTGATACCAAGACCCTATTAATTTCACCCTCAGTATTAACTTGATTTTCATAAAAATATATCGTCCGTTGTCCAAAGCTAATTCCAGGTAAAAATCTTAAGTTCAAATAATCGGTTAATCTTAAACTTGTAACCACATTAATATTAAATCCGGGATGCAGTGGAGTCACCTGAGGAAAAAGAGAATCAGGCATATAGGCTGAAGAAGAGGGGTATGTAATAAAATCCATTGCATTCAAACCCAGTGTAAAGCCATAATGCAGGGTTTTCTTGTCATAATTGGAATTATTCTTCGGTTTTTTCTCTTGAGAAAATCCAATAATGGGGATCAATAATAATATGACTAAAATAAATCTTTTCAAGGCTTCAAAACTGTATACACATTAAACTACAAATTTGTTACATTATTGTGACCATCTCTGACCCCTGAATAAATCGTTGCAATACCAAAACTCAAACGTTTAAGCGATAGACAGGAAAAGCCAATGACTTCTAATAAACTCAGAAATTGCTCCCCATCTGGAAATACCTCGACAGAATCGGGCAGATAGGTATATGCAGCACTATCTTTTGATATGATTCTTCCTATTAATGGAAGTATCTTAAAGAAATAAAATGAATAGACTTGTTTAAAAGGAAAGCTCAGTGGGCGTGAGAATTCAAGGATTGCGACAGCTCCTCCAGGTTTTAATACTCTATACATCTCACTTAAACCGAGGGAAAGGTTATCAAAATTCCGTACTCCAAATGCACAAGTTATCCCATCAAATTTCTCATTTGAAAATGGAATATTTTCAGAATCCCCCTTCTGAAGCTTTATTATATTTTCCAGGCCTTTTTTCTGAATTTTGATTTGACCTTTTTCAAGCATCTTTTGAGAGATGTCAATTCCAATAATTTCTTCAGGATCTAATTTTAAGGCAGCAATGGCCAGATCTCCTGTTCCAGTGGCAACGTCCAGAATAATTTTTGGGGAAAAGGGGTTCAGTTTATTTATTGTCTTTCTTCGCCAACCACGGTCAATTCCCAGGGACAAGAAATGATTAAGAAAATCATATCTGGGGGCAATTGAGTCAAACATTGCCCCTACCTGTTCTTTCTTACTTTTATCGCTATTGCTATCAGGTTTCACCAACGTCTTAGATACTTGCTACTTTGAAACCTCATTTTCAAGTGCCTCTGTATATTCTTTTACTAAATCACAAACAAATCCATAGGATACATCATCTACTCTGATTTCCCCGCGAGTCACATGACCGAGCGCTGAAAATGGCACATCTTGTTGAAGCATATAATCTATAAATTCTGTTTCTCTGGTTGTTGAAACTGAAACTATAATTCTACCTTGGGCTTCTCCAAATAAAAATGCATCTTTTCTTATTTCTGCATCAGTAGTAATATCAAAACCAAGGCACTTTGGCATTCCTGATTCCAATAGAGTTATAAATAATCCTCCTTCGGATATGTCATGCGCCGAAAGCACCAATGTAAACCTTATCAATTCTGAAATAACCCTCTGGATTTTATGTTCCTTTTCCAGATCAAAATATGGTGGAGGCGATTTTTTAACTTTATGATACGATACAAGGTATTCAGAGGATGAAATATCATTTCTTGATTGCCCAATTAAGAAAATCATCGTACCCTTTCTTTTGAACGCCATAGTCATCTGGTTGTTTTTTTCCTTTAACAAACCCAGCATACCAATAGTAGGAGTAGGAAAAACAGGAACAACCGTATCATCAATTGATGTTTGATTATAAAAACTAACGTTTCCTCCGGTAACAGGAGTGTTAAATTTCTTACAAGCTTTTGACATACCCTTAATGGCACCCACAAATTGCCAGTAAACCTCTGGATTATAAGGATTCCCAAAGTTTAAGCAATTGGTTATGGCAAGAGGTTCACCGCCGGAACAAACAATGTTCCTGGCTGACTCAGCTACTGCAATTTGAGTACCGATTTCAGGGTCAGCCAATACATATCTTGAATTACAATCTACTGTTAAAGCAAGTGCACTTCTTGTACCCTTAACATTAACCAATCCTGCATCCGAAGGAAAATTTGTTGACATATTTTTCGTTCCCACCATGGTATCATATTGTTCATATACCCAGCGTTTACAAGCAATATTAGGATTCTTTAGCAAAACTTCAGCAACTTCTTTCAGGTCTTCAGGTTCAGGAACATCATTGATCGAAAACTTCTTAAATTCTTTATAATATGCCGGTTCTTTGTATTCACGATCATATACGGGCGCTCCACCTCCTAGTACAAGTGTTGAAGCAGGCACATCGGCATACAGTTCACCATTCATGGAAAAGTATAGTCGGTCTTCTTCAATGACCTCTCCAATTATTTCACAATTCAGGTCCCATTTATCAAATACAGCCTCAACTGCTTTCTCCTGACCTTTGTGAACCACAACCAGCATTCTTTCCTGCGATTCAGATAAGAGTATTTCCCAGGGTTCCATATTTTTTTGACGCAAGGGAACCTTTTCCAGGTCAATTCTCATCCCATGATCTCCCTTTTCTGACATTTCAGAAGTAGAACAGATTATTCCTGCTGCACCCATATCCTGCATACCTACAACGGCACCAGTTTTATTCAATTCCAAACTGGCCTCAAGTAATAATTTTTCCTGGAAAGGATCTCCAACCTGCACTGAGGGAAGGTCTTCCGCAGAATTTTCCGTAATATCCGCCGAAGCAAATGTTGCCCCATGAATACCATCTTTCCCCGTGGCTGAACCAACAATATATACTGGATTTCCTTTACCCTTGGCCACCGCAGATATCATATCATCCTTCTCCATCAATCCTACAGACATGGCATTTACCAGTGGGTTGGTGTTATAACATTCATCAAAATACACCTCGCCTCCCACAACCGGAACACCAAAAGAGTTGCCATAATCACCTATGCCTTTTACAACACCTTTTAATAGCCACTTGGTCCTGTCCAATTTCAATTCCCCAAAACGAAGAGAATTCAACTGGGCAACTGGGCGAGCTCCCATTGTAAAAATATCTCTATTAATTCCTCCAACTCCGGTGGCTGCCCCCTGATAAGGTTCTACAGCGCAAGGATGGTTGTGCGATTCAATTTTAAATGCACATGCCAGTCCATTGCCAACATCAACCAGTCCTGCATTCTCTTCACCAGCCTCAGCAAGGATATGTTCTCCTTCTCTAGGCAAAGTCTTAAGCCATTTGATTGAATTCTTGTATGATGCATGTTCTGACCACATTACTGAGTATATGCTCAATTCAGTAAAATTTGGTGTTCGGCCCAAATTCTCTTTTATTTTATCGAATTCAAATGAATCCAATCCCAGTTTTTGAGCGGTATCAAGAGTAACTTTAGTTTTTGACATAGAAAACTATATAAAGTTAGGTTTGTAAAACTGAAGCAAATATAGTCAACAAATTTCACTCTAAAAATGAAGTGAATCTTAAATTTGGATATATTCTCATCAAATATGATTAATCTTCTGGCTTCCCGAATTTTATAGTAATCTTTAATGTAATAGAATATAATCTATCTAATATATTTATCCTTTTATTTCAAGTCAGATTTATATAAGAATTTTATACTTTTGGTGACGAAACATAAATATTAATATGAATAGAATAGCACTAATTACAGGAGCCACATCAGGCATAGGAGAAGCAACTGCGGTAAAATTTGCCAGCGAAGGTTTAAACCTCATACTAACAGGAAGAAGGGCAGAAATATTAGAGAAGTTAAAGAATGAACTAATTCTAAAATACAAAATTGAAGTTTTGGCCCTGCCCTTTGATGTTAGAATCAACAAAGAAGTTATCTCTGCTTTTAAAAAGCTTGGTGATAAATGGAATAAGATTGATATACTGGTTAACAATGCAGGGTTGGCATCAGGACTTGATTTTATTCAAGAGGGAGATTTAGAGGACTGGGATAGAATGATAGATACGAATGTTAAGGGACTATTGTATGTCTCAAGAGCCATACTTCCATTGATGATTAAAAGTGGATCTGGACATGTAATTAATATTGCCTCTACAGCTGCTAAGGAAGTATATGAAAAAGGAAATGTTTATTGTGCCAGCAAACATGCAGTGGATGCCATTAGCAAAGGTATGCGGATTGATTTACTAAAAGAAGGTATCAAAGTTACCTCAGTAAATCCTGGGCTGGTTGAAACAGAATTTTCTATTGTTCGATTTCATGGCGATAAAGAAAAAGCTAAAATTCCATATAATGGAATGAAACCGCTTACAGGTGAAGATGTAGCCAACGTTATCTGGTACGCTATTAATTTACCAGAACATGTAAATATTAATGATATTGTTTTGACTGCTACTTCACAGGCAAATTCGCTTTATGTAAGAAGAGACGATTAAACTATTCTAATTCCTTCATATCTATTTCATTTTTAACAATCCAATTATATGTATACCCCAGAATACCTTAAAGACTTTACACAGCTCGTATTTGAGAAAATGGGTTGTCCAAAGGATGATGCAATTGATATTGCCAACGTATTTGTAAAAGCGGAGTTGAGGAATCTACCTTCACATGGAATGATTCGTATCAATGATTATTTTCAACTATGGGAAGCAGGAAGGATTAATACGAAACCATCTATTAAGATCGTGCACGAAACTCCTGGTACAGCGGTTGTAGATGCGGACGGAGCCATTGGAATTGTTGGAGCTATTAAATCGATGCGTATCGCTATTGACAAGGCAAAAAATACTGTAACTGGATGGGTAGCAACCCAAAACTCAAATCACCTGGGAATTGGAAGCTACTATGCTATGATGGCTCTTGAGTATGATATGATTGGAATTACAATGACCAATGCAAATCCTATGGTTGCACCCACCAATTCGACAGAAAGAATGTTAGGTACAAATCCCATAACAGTTGCTGTTCCTTCGGGAGAGCAAGCTGATTTTGTGGCAGATTTTTCTACCACTCCTATTGCGAGAGGGAAGTTGGCAGTAGCATCAGCAAGGGGTGAGCAAATACCTTTTGGATATGTTCAGGATAAAGATGGAAATCCATCAGATGATCCGGATATTATGAAAAAAGGAGGATCTATGCTTCCTCTGGGTGGAGATTTGGCCCATGGAAGTCACAAAGGTTATGCTCTTGGTGCAATTGTTGATATTTTCACAGGTGTATTAAGTGGGGCAAATTACGGACCATTTGTTCCACCATTTCTTGCCTATCTGCCCATGCCCGATACTTTTGTAGGAAAAGGAATGGGTCATTTTTTTGGTGCTATGAGAATAGATGGTTTTTCTTCTTCAGAAGAGTTCAAAAAAAGGATGGACAACTGGATTCTTACAATAAAGAATTCAAAACCAATCAAAGGCAAAGAAGTCCTTATACCTGGAGAAATTGAAAAAAGAGCCGAAGAAATCTTATTAAAAGAAGGTATCAAGGTTTTACCAGTTATTCAAAATGACCTTAAGGTGATGGCTCGAAAACTGGGCTTGGATTTTGAGGTTAAAAATTAAAGTCAAGCCAAAAAAAGGAGCGAATTACTCATTCATAAATCCCTGTTTTCTTATTGCATCCAAAAATTTATCTGAAAAAAACATATTGTCTTTTTTGGTATATCTATTATCTGTAAAAATTTGGGCCAAAGTTTCTTTTTGATTTTCTCTAAGCAGGTCAATAGTCTCTTGTAGAGCTTCCTTGTCAGCATAGAAACGATTAATATCCTCTGAGGAATAATCTTTATAAACCTCATTATGCACCACTGCCTCCAGGGGCAATCGGTCAGTTAAATTCGGATTCTCATCCGGATAACCAATAACAAGAGTGGTAATGGGAACAACTGCTTCCGGCAATGAAAGAATTTCAATAATTGTATCTGCCATATAAGTTGTGGTACCCAGGTAACAAATCCCAAGCCCCTCATCCTCTGCGGCTATAGCTACATTTTGAGCTACCAGCAAGGCATCAATGGCAGCAGTAAAAAATGACAAATAATTATCATACCCAGGTTCGGCTTTTCTTTGTTTACACCATTTATTAAAACGGTTAAAATCAGCACAGAATGTAATTGTCACCGGTGCCTGCTTCACCATATCCTGCTTAAAATGTACCTCCCAAAGTTTTTCACGTAAGGATTCATCTTTTGTAACGACCATGCTATACACCTGCATGGTTCCAGTTGTAGATGCCCGGGTGCCTGCAGTAAGAATATTTTCTAAAACTTTCTCCTCAATTGGATTGCTCTTATATGTTCGTATAGAGCGATGATTTGAAATGGTATCAATCATATTTTAATTTTTTGCAATGATAAGCATTCCGGTTTAGCTTACACAAGGAGTAAAATCATATTTTGAATTAATTTAAAATAAACTTTCCTCTGTTTTTATGCTCAATAACAATTTCATCTTTTCTCTGATTTTAACAAATATTTGTATTTTCGACCTTCCAACCTATAAAATTTTAATCATGATTTATTTAAAGAGTAATTTCAAACCGACAATCAAATTCTTGTCTTTACTATTAGTATTAGTAAGCCTGGTCATTCCTCAGGAGTTAAGTGCTAAGAAAAAAACTGAAAAAGAAAAGAAAGATTCTACTAAACTTCAATCATCTACTTTTTCAGGTCTAAAATGGAGAAATATTGGACCAGCTTTTACTTCTGGAAGAATTGCTGATATCGTCATAAATCCTGCCAACACCAGCGAATGGTATGTTGGAGTTGCCTCAGGAAATATTTGGAAGTCTACGAATAACGGCACCACTTTCAAGCCAATATTCGAAAAATACGGGTCATACTCTATAGGCTGCCTGGCAATGGATCCAAAACGTCCAAATGTAATTTGGGCAGGTACCGGGGAAAACAACCATCAAAGAGCACTTGCTTACGGAGATGGTATATATAAATCAGTTGATGGAGGTAATAGCTGGAAAAACATGGGCTTGAAAGATTCCCGGCAGATAGGTATGATTGCTATTGATCCCAGAAACCCTGATATTGTTTTTGTTGCAGCGGAAGGATCTGCCTGGGGGCCAGGAGGAGACCGCGGCTTATATCAAACCTCAGACGGTGGAAAAAACTGGACGAAGGTTTTAGAGATCAGTGAAAATACCGGGATAAATAATGTGCTAATTGACCCATGTGAACCGGATATTATGTATGCTACTGCTGAACAGCGAAGAAGGCACGTCTTTTCAAAAATTGGCGGTGGTCCTGAATCCGCTATTTATAAATCTGTTGATGGAGGGAAAAACTGGAACAAACTTTCCGGTGGTTTGCCATCAGGGCATGTAGGAGGTATCGGAATTGCTGTTTCACCTGTTAATTCAAACTATATATATGCTATTATTGAGGCTGGAGATCAAAAAGGAGGATTTTTCCGGTCCACAAATAAAGGTGTAAGCTGGGGAAAAATGAGCAGTCATTCAGCTAGCGGGCAATACTACAATGAAATTTATTGTGATCCAGTAAATGCCGATAAAGTTTATAGTGTAGAAACAGTTTCTCAATATACCCTTGATGGTGGGAAAACTTGGAGTTCTCTGGGAAATAATGAACGTCATGTTGATGACCATGCATTATGGATTGATCCTGATGACACCAAACATTTTATTATTGGTGGAGATGGCGGTTTATATGAGTCATTCAATGGTGGAAAAGACTATGTATTTAAATCCAATTTACCAGTAACCCAATTTTACAGAGTTGCAGTTGATAACGACTATCCTTTTTATAATGTATATGGTGGTACCCAGGACAACAACAGTTTTGGTGGACCTGTTAGGAATACTAGCCATGCTGGAGTAGGCTATGGAGAATGGGTTGTAACAGTGGGCGGAGATGGGTTTTGGCAGGCTATTGATCCAACAGATCCCAATATTGTATACTCTGAGTGGCAATATGGAAATAGTGTGCGATACGATAAACGAAGTGGTGAAACAATAAATATTAAACCACAACCCAGAAAAGGAGAAGACACCTATAAATGGAACTGGAATGCCCCAATGATCATCAGCCCGCATAAAAATACCAGACTCTATGTTGCCGCAAATAAAGTTTTCAGAAGCGATGACAGGGGGAACAGTTGGTCGGTCATTTCAGATGATTTAACTGCCCAGCTTGACAGAAACACCTGGAAGGTTATGGGCAAATATTGGAGCAGTGATGCTATTCAAAAGGACGTTTCAACATCCCAGTTTGGAACCCTTGTTTCTTTTGCTGAATCAGAAGTGAAAGAAGATCTCCTCTATTCTGGTTCAGACGACGGAGTCATTCAGGTTACTGAAAATGCCGGCCAGGATTGGACAAAGTACAATTCGTTTACAGGAATACCTGAATACACCTATGTAAGTGATATCTGCCCCTCAAAGTTTGATGAGAACATTGTATTTGCCTCATTTGACAACCGTAAAAGGGATGATTTTAAACCTTATATATTAAAAAGTACTGATAAGGGCCAAAAATGGACATCTATTTCAAACAATCTGCCTGAAAATGGGACAATTCATTCAATTGAACAGGATTATGTAAATGCCAAATTATTTTTCGTTGGTACTGAATTTGGTATGTTCTTTTCTATTGATGGTGGTGCGGAATGGGTAAAATTCAAGTCTGGGATGCCAACTATTGCTATCCGTGATATCGCCATACAGCGTAGAGAAAATGACCTGGCAATTGCCACTTTTGGAAGGGGATTCTATATCATGGATGATTATACTCCTTTCAGAAACTTTAAAATGGAAATGCTTGACCAGGAGGCCGTAATTTTTCCAGTTAAAGATGCCTTAATGTATATTCAATCTGGTGGATTATACGGACAGGGTTCTACTCCCTATTTGGCTAAGAATCCTGATTTTGGTGCAACATTTACTTATTACCTGAAAGAAGCCCCAAAAACACGAAAACAGTTAAGACAAAAAAAGGAAAAAGACCAGTTTGAAAATGGTGAGAAAATCGATGTTTTAAGTTGGGATGAGTTGCGTACTGAAGCTAAGGAAGAAAAGCCGCATTTGATTTTCACAATATATGATCAGGATAATAAAGTTGTAAAGATACTTCGTACAACCGCATCTAAGGGCATTAAGAGATTTACCTGGAACCTCAGGAATGACTCTCCCAGAGCCGTATCATTGCGAGGCAATGCTTTCAATCCAGTCGCAGGCGGTGGAAAAAGTGGTTATCTGGTTATGCCTGGAATTTATAAAGTAGGGCTTGAAAAATCCGTGGATGGGGAAGTTAGCAAGCTTGTAGATCCTGTTGAATTCAATGTGGTAGCTCTAAAAAACACAAGTTTGCCTGCAGATCGAAAAGAATTGGTTGAGTTCCAAACAAAAGTAGCTGATCTTGCTAAAAAAATGGAAGGAACAACTAGGTTTGCCGGAGAGCTTAGCAACCAGACCGAAACAATTCTTCAAACGCTATATCAATGGTCAGGAGCCACTCCTGATCTTATTGCCAGGACAAAAAAGGTAAGAGAAGAACTGGATGAGGTTAATTTTGTTTTTAGCGGACACAGACCTAAAGCTAGTTTTGAGGAAGTTCCTCCCGGTCCAATGCCTCTGAATAGAAGATTGTCATATCTTTCCTATACGCACAGCAGTTCTACAACTGCCATTACCCAAACTGAGAAAGACACCTATTCTATTCTTATGGAAGAACTGCCTCCAATTATCGACCAACTTAATAAGAGTGAAACGGAGATAACTGCTATACAGAAAGTAATGAAATCTATGGGTGCCCCATGGACCCCAGGACAAACTCCTGACAAGTAAAACATTAATGGGAAGAGACTATCATATTTCGTCTCTTCCCACTTTTGCAATAATCTTATCAAGTAACCTTTTTACCCATACTGCGTAATAAACAATATCTGTTCTTACACTTTCGTTATGATAACAATAAGAGGAAGTATGAAAACAGATGACAGTTGTTTTCTTTTTTAAATTAGTTTATCTTTGCTTCTAAGGAAGGAAGCGATTTTAAAGCTAAAAACGAAATTCCAGTATGAAGAAGTTATTCATAATCGCAGCAGTTTGTATGTTACTTGGAAGTGTATTTGTTTCGTGCAACAACGAGGTTTGCCCAGCATATACACAAGCAGATACAGAACAGCCTGCTGAAAATGGCTGAACCAGTCAGGTAAGTAACATTTCCTGATAAGCTTCTTCTTGTTTGGAAGCTTCCCCTGTTTATTTCATTCATTTATGAAGAAGTTAGTATATATAATAACTTTCTTCATAATTTTTTGTTCTGAGGCTTATTCCCAGGGGGAAATAGATGACCAGCAAAAGCTGTTTTATCGAAATGAACGGACTTATGGAGGTGTTCTCAGTTCAATTGGTTATGGAGCAACTTATAGATACGCCAAACGAATAAACTTTTTCAATCAAAGGGTATTTGAAGGCGGATTTAACATTGTTAAGCATCCAAAGGAAATTCGTATCTCTAATCCCTGGTTCCCCGGTAACAAAAGTTTTGTTTTTGGTAAAAAAAATTTCTTCTTCAATTTACAGGGTGGAATTGGATTTCAAAGGATTATGTTTAAGAAAGTTGATAAAGGTGGAATAGCTGTTCGACTTATTTATGCTGGTGGTCTTTCTTTAGGGTTTTATAAACCCGTCTATTATGAAGTTTTTGTTCAAACCACACCAAGTAATTATATTATTGTTACAGAAAAATTCAACCCAACTCTTCACTCCCCGCAAGATATACTAAGCCGGTCCAGTTTCTTCAAAGGATTTAGTGAAATACAAATAGCCCCGGGTCTTTATGGCCGATTTGGCGTGAACTTTGAATTTGGCAAAAAAGATCCCAGGATCAGTGTATTAGAGGTTGGGGTTACAGTGGATGTCTACTATAAGAAAATTCCAATTATGGCCTCTGATGATAACCGATGGATATTCCCTGCTATGTATGTAAGTTTTTCATTCGGAAAAATTATTGATCCAAAGTCTGAAATTAAAAACCAATACAATCAAAATCAATCAGGGAGCTTCTAATTAATACAAATCCTTTTTAGAAATCTTTCACTCCTCTCCCATTCTAACAATCATATGTTTGATATTTCTTGATTTCGCTAAAGAATTGGAATATAATTAGGCAAGAAAATGCTTACTGTTATTTTATTAACAAATAATTCAATCCATAAACATTATTACTTGATCAATTGAATTTTATTGTCTAATTTTGGGCGATTTTTTAACTAAATAAAGATTAGAACTATGTCAAAAATTAAAGTTGCCATTAATGGATTCGGCAGAATTGGACGGAATGTATTTAAGCTTGCATTACAAAGACCTGAGCTTGAGGTTGTAGGAATTAATGACCTTACAAATAACAAAACTCTTGCACATTTGTTAAAATATGATTCAACTCAAGGAAGATATGAAGGAGAAGTTTCATTTGATGACCAGGGGATTGTTGTAGACGGTAAACATTATGCGGTTCACGAAGAAAGAAATCCAGCAAATATACCATGGACACAAACACCTGATGTTGTTGTTGAGTCAACCGGTGTATTTAGATCTAAGGAAAGTCCAAAAGGTGGTTATGGTGATCATCTAAAAAATGGAGCAAAAAAGGTTATTCTTACTGTTCCTTCAAAAGATACTATTGATAACATGATTGTACTTGGTGTTAATGATGATGCATTGAGACCTGAAGATCAGTGTGTATCAAATGCTTCTTGTACTACTAACTGCCTTGCACCAGTTGCCAAAGTATTGAACGATAAGTTTGGTATTGAGAATGGTTTAATGACAACTATTCACTCTTACACAAATGACCAGGTGATTCTTGACATGCCTCATTCTGACCTAAGAAGGGCAAGATCAGCTGCTATTTCTCAAATTCCTACTACCACAGGTGCTGCAAAAGCTGTTGGTATAGTTATTCCTGAACTGGCAGGTAAAATGGACGGTTTAGCGGTTAGGGTTCCTACTCCAACAGGTTCACTTGTTGACCTGGTTGTGAACCTGAAGGTTGAAGCCACTATAGAAGAAATCAATGCTGCCATTAAAGAAGCTGCTGAAGGCCCAATGAAAGGAATTCTTGAGTATACTGAAGATCCTATAGTATCAGTTGATATCATTAAAAATCCACATTCATCTATTTTCGATGCTTTATCAACAATGGTAAATGGAAAAACTGCAAAAATTCTTTCATGGTATGATAATGAATGGGGTTATTCTGCTAGAGTAGTTGACCTGGCAATAAAGTTATTCTAAGAAATATATCTTAAATCGATAAAAAAGGCGCTCATTGGGGCCTTTTTTTTATTTTGTTTTGCAGGAAAAGTAGAATCAGATAATCTGGATCAGTTCAATGGGAATTTGAATAAGGTCCCTGTAGTATTCACCCAGGCCCTGAATAGACTCATCATCTTCCTCATAGAGCCATTTTACTACGGTATTACTTCCGTCATCCCGGTACTTCTTCACGCGTCGTAAGATCTCCAGAATAAACCTCGATGAACCACTGTTAACATATTCCATCTCAAACCAAAACTCAGTAATATCATTGGGTGATTTATAATAGTCACATACCCAATCTATTAAAATAGAATAAAAATCTTTGGGATTTTCCGGTATTGAGCGGCCTTTGACCAATAGAATTCCAGTTTGCGCGTCAAATTTTATTTCCGGGGTAATAGCTGTTTCTTTAAGATGAATAGATTCCATAACCTATCAAGTAAAAATAAAAGGATTTATTTACTCATAATGCAATGCGAGAATTGGATTTAGTTTTGAAGCTTTTACAGCAGGAATATAGCCAGAAATAACTCCCACAAGATAGCAGGCTACCAAGCCTCCAATGATCCATTCCCAAGGTGCAATAAAAGATGTTTTAATTAGCAATGACATAAGATTTCCCACAAGTATCCCAAGAAACACCCCTAATATCCCACCTAGCTGCCCTATTAAGATAGCTTCAAATAGAAATTGTTGTTTTATGGTCTTTGATTTCGCACCTATTGCTTTTCGAATCCCAATTTCTTTTGTTCGCTCCTTTACTGAAACCAGCATAATATTCATTAAACCAACCACTGCTCCCAATAAGGTTATTAGACCAATCATGGTAGCTGCTATAGTCACAAATTTTATATTCTCCAGTAATATTTCTACCAGGTTGTCGCTTTTCGAAATATTAAAATCGCTTTCATCCGTTGCCTTTAAACCTCTTACAATTCGAAAAATACCTTCTGCTTCACTTTCAGCCATGTCAAATAATTTGGAATCATCAGGCATTACATTTATATCATGACGCATATTGGGTCTGGAATAATTATACCGAACATTTGTAACTGGAAGAATACAAATCTTATCAAGGCCTGTAATACTTGCCCCTTTAGACTTCAATACTCCAATCACCCTATATTTTCCTCCTCCAATTAAAACTATCTTCCCTATTGGATCCTCATATTTTTCGAATAAAATATCTATGAGATCACTTCCAAGAATGGCTGAATTTCTGCCAGTTTCTATGTCGTGAGGTGAAAAGTTCCTTCCTTTTTCAATTTCATTCCCTGAAGTAATAAGGTAATTTTCATCCCCTCCCAACACCCATATATTAGGATTGGTCTTTTTGGAGCCAAACTTAATGGTAGCATTACCTGTAGCATTTGTACTTACCGAGACAGCTGCCGGAAAATTAAAATCATCCTTAAAAGTCATCGCCTCACGGTAGCTTATTCTTGCATGATTCTTATTCCTATACCTTCTATTCCCCACCTGAACATTCATACTTCTGCTTTCAATAGTAAAAGTATTCGCACCCATCAGGGTAAATTGGTCGGTTATTGACTTTTTTATGGATTCAATAGCGGTTAAAATTCCTACCAATGCCATGATACCGATAGCAATAATAAGTATCGTGAGAACAGCACGTACCTTACTGGCTCTTATCGACTTAAAAGAAATATTAAAATTCTCAAATAATAGTCCGAGTTTCATTAATTCAATAGAAAAAATAATTAATTAATTAAAAAATAAAGTTAATAAAATAAATACAGAAAAAACTGATTACAGGTGCAATTTCTTTGTCAAACTATAATTGGAATATTTCATAATATATTTTATATTTTTGTAAAACTTCAAAAACAATAAATATATTTTAGATATGGCTTTCGATATTAAGATGATTCAGCAGGTCTATTCAAGAATGAATGACCGGATTACACGGGCAAAAGAAACAGTTAAAAAACCATTCACACTATCTGAGAAGATACTATACACACACCTGGATTCAATATATCCTGAAAAATCATATGAAAGAGGTGTAGATTATGTTGATTTCAGACCAGATAGGGTAGCCATGCAGGATGCTACAGCTCAAATGGCTTTGCTTCAATTCATGCAGGCGGGAAAAAAGGTGGCTGCAGTACCTTCCACGGTTCATGCTGATCACCTTATTCAGGCAAAGTTGAACTCGAAAGCTGATATGGTGGTTGCACAGGATTCAAATAAGGAAGTATATGATTTTTTAAGTACAGTTACCAACAAATATGGTATTGGATTCTGGAAACCCGGTGCTGGAATTATTCACCAGGTGGTACTTGAGAATTACGCATTCCCGGGAGGTATGATGATAGGCACTGACTCACACACAGTTAATGCTGGCGGGTTGGGCATGATTGCCATTGGTGTTGGCGGTGCCGATGCTGTTGATGTAATGGCTGACATGCCCTGGGAACTTAAGTTTCCCAAATTAATTGGGGTAAAACTTACAGGCAAATTAAATACCTGGGCTTCACCAAAGGATGTAATTCTGAAGGTGGCCGGCATCCTTACTGTAAAAGGTGGAACGGGTGCTATTATAGAGTATTTTGGAGATGGAGCAAAATCACTTTCTGCTACAGGCAAAGGAACCATTTGTAATATGGGTGCTGAAGTGGGTGCTACTACCTCAACCTTTGGATATGATGAATCAATGGAGCGCTATTTGAGAGCTACTGACCGCGATGATGTTGCTAATGCTGCCAATGAAGTAAAAGAGCACCTGACGGCTGATCCGGAAGTGTATGCTCACCCGGAAAAGTATTTTGATCAATTAATTGAAATAAATTTGGATGAATTGGAACCTCATCTTAACGGACCATTTACTCCGGATAAAGCCACTCCTATTTCTGAAATGAAGGAGGAAGCAGAAAAGAATGGCTGGCCCATGAAAATTGAGGTAGGTCTTATTGGTTCCTGTACCAACTCATCTTATGAGGATATTTCTAGAGCCGCTTCGATTGCAAAGCAAGCTGAAGAAAAGGGCCTTACAGTAAAATCTGCTTTCACCATCACTCTGGTGAGCCTTAAAAACTGAGTATAGTAGTCGCGGCCTGCAATCATGGACGAGTTTTTGCATGACCTGAGCTAATAGGTTATACCTTCATCCATCGACCATGAATTAGTCTACTACTCGC
>JASJGS010000052.1:0-4013 GCA_033791445.1 Bacteroidales bacterium
ACCCAGCACTTTTCCAATCGGAATTCGTTATACCTCCAGATTTTTCGGATGGACCATACCAGGACCCATTATCCTGTAATCCCCCATAAACATTATAAGGTTTTTCCATATCCACACTTACATGATAGAACTGGGAAACAGGTAAGTTACGTAGGATACTCCAACTGCTACCCTTATCCCGAGAAACAAAAACACCTCCATCAGAGCCCATATAAAGCAAATTGTTATCTCTTTTACTTATCCACAGTGCATGCATGTCAGGATGAACTTTACCACCAGCTACATAGGCTATGCTAAAGTTTTTGCCTTTATTTTTGCTCACATTTAAATCGAAGCTGGGCTTATATACCCTATTTGTATCAACAGGATCAGCTAATATATTTGAAAAATAGAAAGGCCTTTCCTGATTGGGAATTGTGTTGTTTACCTCAATCCAACTCTGACCATAGTCATCAGAACGATATAGTCCCGACTCCTTTGATTCTACCGTAGCATAAACCATATTTGGAGTTAAAGGTGATACTGACACGGCTATACGCCCAAGAATTCCTTCAGGAAATCCATTTCTGAGTTCTTCCCATGTTTTACCACCATCGATAGTTTTATATAAACCTGAACCTTTTCCTCCGGATCTGAAGGTCCATGGTTTTCGTTGGAAATCCCACATAGCCGCGTATAGAACCTCCGGATTTTCTGGATCAATTGCTATATCAGAACAACCGGTATTCTCATCAATATATAGGATATTTTCCCAGGTTTTGCCTCCATCAATGGTTTTGTAGAGACCTCTGTCCTCATTGGGATCCCATAAATGACCCAATGCTGCTACATACACTGTATCAGGATTACTTGGATGAATTACAATTCTTCCAATCCGTTCTGTATTTTCAAGACCCATATTTTTCCATGAATCCCCACCATCAGTTGTTTTATATACCCCATCACCAACCGAAACACTATTTCGAGGCCAGGGTTCACCAGTTCCTACCCAAACTGTATCAGTATGATTAGGATCAATTCTAATAGCTCCTATTGATTGGGTGTATTTTTCAAATACAGGCTTGAACTTTACACCTCCATTGTTAGATTTCCATACACCACCACCCGCAGCGCCAACATACAATAGTACAGGTCGGGAATCAACTGCATCTAAAGCTGAAATCCTTCCACTCATAGTGGCTGGTCCTATATGTCTCGCTTTATAAGCACTAATTGTTGAGGGTTTAAGGTTCATATTGTCCTGAGCCAATAAGCCAAACTGTACCAAGGTAAAGACCAGGCCAATCAGACTAACTTTTAAAATTGATTTCATTATTGAGGTTTTGAAATTTATTCTTTAATATAATAGAGAGGTGAATAGATTTGTATTAAAAAATTCCAGGATTAATTTACACCCTGGAATTTATTATAAGTATTTAATTATTAAAAAGTTATTGTTTCTCTGGTTTTGCAAAGAATGCATCTTCAAATTTAGTGTCAAAATCCACATTATCCATTTCTATTTCTACCATCGTTTGCCCATTGGCTCCTGTTGAAATACTAAAAGGAAAGGCAACTCCATCAATCATTTGGTAGTTGCTAAGAAGGCTTTCTGATTCAACTTCTGTTCCCTGAACCATTCTCTTCGCTGTGGTTTTAATAATCACGAATGTTTCTGAGTCCATAAAATAATAAGTTATATCACCTTCCTTATCAGTTAGTTTTAATTTATATACTTCGGTGCCTTCAAAGTCTTCTGTTCCAACTAATTCTAACGTTGAACCTTTCTTCTCATAATTATAGAGGTCACCATCCATATCAGCTTGCTTTCTCATATCTTTTATCTGGTCTGGGCTCATATCCTGTGGATCCATAGTTCCCATCATTGGATTTATGTACCAGCCAATTTCTCCATCAAAAGCCTGTACGATTTTTTGTCCCTGAACGGTAATATCCATGCGGAACTTTAAAGGTCGAGAAGTATACATGTTGAAAGGAAGTTCCATTCCTCCCTGTAAGATTTTTCCTGAAAAAGATAATGATTTTAGATTAGCCAGTTTTTCCTGTCCAACTGCATCGTAATGGTTTTTCAAAATTTTATCAAGGTCTTGAGCCTGGGCAAAGAAAAGAATAGACATCAAAACAAAACCGGTAAGTGTAACAAATAGTTTTTTCATAAATAGTTAAATATTAAAAATTAAAAAAATTATATAAAATTCATATGATCAGTAAATAAGTCACACAAATGTAAAAAAAAATAGTAAATATTTATATTCAATATAAATTATTCCTAATTGGGCATCTATGTAGAGATGAGTTTCTAGCTATATTCAAATTTAGTGATAAATAGACTTATTTAAGTTTCATATTTGAATAGTAATTAGGAACGCAAGTATTAAAACTTATTCACTGTTTCTCTCAGCGAAACAAGCTTTTCCAAAAGATTCTGGAAGCTATCAAGCTTAAGCATATTTTCTCCATCCGACAGGGCATTGGCAGGATCTGGGTGTGTTTCAGCAAAAATGCCATCTACCCCAACTGCCACGCCTGCTCTGGCAATAGTTTCAATCAATTGCGGTTTACCTCCAGTAATTCCAGAGGATTGATTGGGCTGCTGAAGAGAATGTGTGATATCAAGTACAACTGGAAAACCAAATTCTTGCATTTCCTTCAGACCACGATAGTCAACCACAATATCATAATATCCAAACATGGATCCACGGTCTGTCAATAGTACTTTTGTATTACCTGAGTCAATTACTTTTCCTGCTGCAAATTTCATAGCTCCTGCTGCCATGAATTGACCTTTTTTAATATTTATTAGCTTTTTTGTTTTGGCTGCTGCTATGAGAAGCTCAGTTTGTCTGCATAAAAAAGCAGGTATCTGCAAAACATCAACATATTCTGCAGCCATATTCGCCTCATTTACTGAATGAATATCTGTTAAGACCGGGATCTTAAAGCTTGTTTTTACTTTAGAAAGTATCTTTAACGCAGCTTCATCGCCTATACCTGTATATGAATCGAGTCTTGACCTGTTTGCTTTGCGATATGAAGCTTTAAAAATGAAAGGTATTTTAAGTCTATCTGTAATGTTGACTAATTTTTCAGCGATTTGCATGCAAATTTCTTCTCCTTCCACAACACAGGGTCCGGCTATCAGGAAAAAGTTATTTGATTTCAGATTTTTGAGGCCCTCTAAAGTAGATAAAATCTCAGTTTGTGTCATAAACCAACTCGTTTTGAAATAAGACGAATCAAAAAATAAAGTTTAATGAAATTGAAACAAACATACTAAGAAAGTCCTTTGAAAAAAAAATATAAATAAGTAGAAAAGTGTTGGAGTAGAATGCTTAGATCTTGAGCTTCTTTTCGAGTTCCCCGACTTGAAGGCGGAATCTTTTGTCAGTATCTATAAGATTATTCACAGTTTTGCAGGCATGAAGAACAGTTGCATGATCTTTCCCTCCAATTTTCGAGCCAATAGTAGCCAGTGAAGATTTGGTAAGGCTCTTTGAGAAAAACATAGCGATCTGCCGGGCCTGAACTATTTCTCTTTTTCGGGTTTTACTTTGGATCAGGTTGATTGGGATATTATAGTATTCACAAACAACCTTTTGGATATACTCGATGGAAATTTCGTGATACGAATTCTTCACAAGCTTATCAATCATCTGCCTTGCCAGGTCGATTGTAATCTCCTTCTTATTTAAGGTGGATTGAGCCAGCAATGAAATTAAGGCCCCTTCAAGCTCCCTCACATTTGTTGAAATATGTGTTGCAACATACTCAACTACAGAATCATCAATTTCAATGCCATCATTATAAATCTTTTTCTTAAGAATGGCGATACGGGTCTCAAAATCAGGTGATTGTAGGTCGGCAGATAAACCCCATTTAAATCTAGATAAAAGACGTTGTTCTAATCCTTGAAGTTCAACAGGCGGCTTATCAGAGGTAAGTATTAGCTGCTTACCATTTTGATGAAGATGATTGAAAATATGAAAAAAAGTATCCTGTGTTTTCTCTTTGCC
>JASJGS010000053.1:0-8436 GCA_033791445.1 Bacteroidales bacterium
GGTTAAAGTCGGCTACTGTCTGGAAGGCCCTCACCAGGTCAACTTCCTGAAAATTACCTGTACCCACTACCTGGGTCGCCACCTGTCCGGTTAGCGCCAGAATAGGTGCCCTGTCCACTTTTGCATCCCATAGTCCGGTGAACATATTGGTTGCTCCTGGTCCGGCAATAGAAAAACAGGCAGCTGGTTTCCCGGTCAATTTACCATAAGCACTAGCCGCAAAGGAAGCTGCCCCCTCATGCCGAATGCCAATAAACTTCAGCTTCTTCTTTTCTTCAAGCCTCTTGAAGGCATCGGCCAAACCCAAATTGGAATGCCCAACCATGCCAAATACTGTATCTACCCCCCAATTAACCATTGTTTCCGCCATTATATCTGAAAGAGTTGCTTCAGCGGAAATCTCTTCTATAATTCCAACATAAATTCCATCTACCCTTTCTTCTACCGGGTAAGAATCCACTCCATCATCAAAACCAGGCGCTTTTCCTGTGCATGGATGAAAATCCCAACCATGCCATGGACAACGTAAGATTCCATCTTCAATACTGCCTTCACCCAGGGGTCCACCCTGATGGGGACAACTATTATCAAGAGCACATATTTTACCTTCGAAATGCGAAAGAGCTATCTGATTTTGACCCGCTGTCACTGTCATTACACGTCCATCAGGCAGGTCATTTATATTATCGAGGACTTTGTACCATTCAATATTTTTGGTCATGACTGTATGCTTAATTTTGCTTTACAATTTGGACATTCCAATCTATTCTTAGATTTTACCAGTGTAATTCCATCGATCTGGTTTATAACAAAATCCTGGATAAAGGCATAGTTCGCTTTGTAATTGCTGACATCAATTTGCTTATCCACATACATTGCCCGTATTTTGTTATCATATTCCTGCTCCCCCCAGCAATTTGGACATACTCCTTCTGGTGCTTTTCCTTTTGTTTCTTTACCCGATTGAGCAAAAAAACGAATTAAAATATCAATCATGATCTCTTATTTTACACCAGCATAATTAATACCGGCAAGTTTATGTATATCGTAATTAAAAGTGCTCAAATCATCCGCGCGAAACTCTCCAATATCCTTATGACCACATGATCTGGCCACTACCTTTATTAGTTCATTGCTAGCGCTAAAAAAACTATTCAACTGTCTTGCAGACTGTTCAATAACAATTCGTTGTCTCAGGTTTTCCTTTTGAGTAGCTATTCCCACGGGACAATTATTGGTACTACAAGCCCTCATTCCTAAACAACCGATTGCCTGAAGAGCTGAATTTGATACGGCAATGGCATCGGCACCCAACATCATAGCTTTTACAAAATCATCAGCAATGCGCAAGCCACCAGTAATTATCAGGCTCACATCTTTAGCACCCACTTTATCCAGGTGCTTTCTTGCTCTTGCCAGGGCCGGTATGGTTGGAACGTTTATATTGTCCCTCAGAATTGTTGGTGCAGAACCTGTACCACCCCCTCTGCCATCGAGGATAATATAATCTACGCCTACTTTTAGAGCAAAGTCAATATCATCTTCAATATGGCTTGCGGCAATTTTAAACCCGATGGGGATACCTCCTGTTTTTTCACGAACTTCATCAGCAAATCTTTTAAAGTCTTCTGCTGTAAAAAGGTCTGGGAAAGCTGCCGGCGAAATAGCCGTTTCTCCTTGTTCCAGGCCACGTACTTCAGCAATCTCTTTGGTTACCTTATTGCCTGGTAAATGTCCCCCTGTTCCGGTTTTTGCACCCTGCCCGCCTTTAAAATGAAAGGCCTGAGCTTTTTTTACTTTATCCCATGAAAAACCAAATTTCCCCGAGGCCAGCTCGTATAAATACCGTGAATTGTTCTCCTGCTCCTCTGGCAACATCCCTCCTTCACCGCTGGCAATTCCGGTACCTGCCATTTCAGCTCCTTTAGATAAGGCTATTTTTGCCTCTCTCGATAAGGCTCCGAAACTCATATCGGATACAAAGATTGGGATTTTAAGGATCAATGGTTTTTTGGCTTTTGGGCCAATTACAACTTTCGTTTGTACATCTTCTTCATCCAACAAAGGCCTGGAGGCTAATTGTGCTGGCAAAAATTGAATATCTTCCCATTTTGGCAGGGTATTTCTGTCTACTCCCATGGAAGCAGAAGGGCCGTGATGGCCAAAATTCTTTAAGCCATTCCTGGCTAATTCATTAATATAAGAAGTATAAGGTTCCGTGGCTTCCGGATGTGTATCAGCATATTGACCGAGGTATTCATTCCTCTTAAAAGGCTGGGGATTTTGCTGAATAAACGCCTGGATTTCTTCCTGGTCAATAAAAACTAAATCACTTTCAACAAAAGCTGTGAACTTGTGTAAAGCTTCATCATTATTGTATTCCGAAATGCCTGTATCGTAACGATAGTCCCAGCCATGGACCCCACAAATAATATTATCACCTTCAACATTCCCATCAGCCATTAAGGCACCACGATGAAGGCAACGTCCATACAGGACAGAAACTTCCTTGTCATAGCGAATAACTACCAGGTCTATACCATCTACAAGGGCATACTTTAGTTTCCTATCTTCCAGATCAGAAAATTTGCAAATTTTTATTTTTTTCAAGCTAGGAATTTTATAAACAATTCATTAATAACAACTTAATAAGCACATGGATGATTAAAATAGCAAAAAACTATAAAAATCTTACTCCTTTTAGCCCATATTAACAAGACTACTTGAGCATAAAAGCAGCCTTGTCATCAAGCAGCCAAATGAGTTCTCCATCTTTTGGATGAACCAGAGAGGCAGGAAGCTTTTGCCAATCCTCTTTATGACCCAGGATTATATTAACCATTTCTGCTTTGGATTCACCAGTTACCAGAAAGGCTACATTAAGAGCCTGATTAATAAGCTTTCCGGTAGCCGTAATTCTTTTTTGTTTTGTTTGCGGATGCTCAGCCACCTCAAACAGCTTTTCACTATTAAAAAAATCCAGATTCCCTGGAAATATGGATGCTGTGTGCCCATCGTTCCCCAGCCCAAGCATTATAAAATTAAATTGAGGAATACCATTTACTAAAGTGATATGTTGACGAACTAATTTAGCATAGCGTTCAAGCTCATTTGATGGCCTGGCCTCACCCATAATTCTAAAGATATTAGAGCCAGGAATGGGTACCTGATCTAAAAGAGATTCATTTGCCATTCGATAATTGCTTTCCTCACTTTCAGGGGGTACGCAACGCTCATCGCCCCAAAACACCAGGATCTTCTTCCAGGGTATTTGAGTCTTATAATTTAATGCAAGGTATTGAAAAACAGCTCTTGGAGTTGACCCACCAGACAATGCTATTGAAAAGAACTGCCCTTCTGGAATGGCTTTTACCTTGGTTTTCAGGTGCTGAGCAAAAAAGCCAGACAATTCATCAATATTCTTAAAAATGTTGATCGATTTTTCCATAATTACAATTCACAATAAATTCCATCGTCTAAGAGATTTTTACATGGATAGCGCCATGTCATCTCTTTGTCCTCGATCAGCTCATCTGCTGTTTCTGGTCCCCATGTGCCGGCCGGATAGCCATGAAGCGATATGCTTGGGTCATTCTTCCAGGCATCGATTACTGGAGATAAGAATTTCCACGCTTCAATCACTTCATCAGAACGAGCAAATAATGTTGAATCACCTTTTATAGCATCGTAAATCAGTCGTTCATAAGCAGATGGGATTCTTTGATGAGATAGATCGGAATAATGAAAATCCATATTTACAGTCTGCACATCAAATCCGGCGCCCGGTGTTTTCATCCCAAACTTCAATAAGATACCCTCATCCGGTTGAATTCTGATTACCAGCTGATTGCATGTACTACAAGCCTCCCCCTTTGCAAAAAGAAAATGGGGCGTTGGTTTAAAATGGATAACCACTTCGGTAACACGAGTGGGCAATCGTTTACCTGTGCGAATATAAAATGGAACCCCTCCCCAGCGCCAATTGTCAATGTAAAATTTTAATGCGGCATAGGTTTCGGTAATCGATTCAGGATCTACACCTTCTTCATCACGATAGCCTACAACTTTTTCGTTTTTGATCGTTGATGCCATGTATTGGCCACGAATTGTATTGGTTTTAACATCCTCACTTTTTATTGGCCTTAGGGATTGAAATACTTTTAGTATTTCATTGCGGATAGCAACTGGTTCTAGGGATGAGGGTGATTCCATGGCGGTCAGCGCCGCTACTTGCAACAGGTGGTTTTGAACCATATCGCGTAAGGCACCGGATGAATCATAATATCCTCCACGTTTTTCAACCCCTATACTCTCTGCTGAGGTAATCTCCACGTGATGAATATAGTTACGGTTCCATAAAGGCTCAAAAATACCATTTGAAAACCGTGTTACAAGCAGATTCTGGACGGTTTCTTTTCCCAGGTAATGATCAATCCTGAATATTTGCTCTTCAGCCCAGTTTATTAGCAAGAGATCTTTAAGTTTTAGTGCTGATTCCAGGTCATACCCGAATGGTTTTTCAATAATCAATCGTTTCCATCCATCATCCTGTTGATTTAATCCAACCTCTGCCAGATGCTGCGGAATGATGTTGTATAAACTAGGTGGGGTTGATAAATAGAATATTGTATTCCCACCAATACCCTCTTTCGTTCTCAAATTTTCAATACTTTTCTTAAGCGTTAGATATGTAGAGACATCATTAAACTGTATGGTGGTATAATAGATTTTTTGAATGAACTCATCTACCCTGTCCCCATTATCAACTTCTTTAAACTCTTCGATGGCTAATTTCATCGCAGATCTAAATTCCATATCGGAGAATTGAGATCGGGAAACACCCAACACAGCAAACTTTTCGGGAAGTAAATTCTGTACATACAAAGAATACAGCGCAGGTACCAGCTTCCTTTTTGTAAGGTCACCTGAAGCGCCGAAAATAACGAAAATATGATTGTCGCTCATTTAAATATTGAATATTGATTATCAGTTCGAATAACTAGATAAACCCTTAAATACGCAAATTATATTAACTGGTCCATTAATATATGAATCCCGGATCGGTAAAATGATTTTACCAGTTTATATTGTTCAGTCCCCGAACCGGCATTAAGGATTTCTGAATGTCTCAAGACTCCTCCATCCCAATCTGGCATCATCCATTTTCCTGCAACCAAAGCAGGAATATTTCCAGACTTTCTCTTTGGCTCTTGTGACCAAAAGCTCAGGTAAAAGTACGGTTCACTTACCATGCTATCTGGTATGGCCCAGCCTATTCCAATTGTCTGAATAGCTTCACCCTGATCATTTTTCGACAGGACCAAAATCGTGCCTGTATCAAAATGATGAGGCCATATTCTAAGAGGCTCTGCTCCTTCAAATGTAGCAACTATTTCATTTAAAACAATTTCTGCATTGTATCGGCCTTTGACGTTCTCTTCAAATGGCTGAAGATTGGCAATGCTGAATTTTGCACTCGAGTCCAATGTATGAGCAGGCATTTCATAGTGCAGTTCATTTTTAAAATGTAAAACATCTACCTTCTGCTCTGAAAGTACTTTCTTCAACTCATCAAATACTTCTCCTTTGGATTTTCCAGGAAGTAATATTTTACGAATACATTCTGCAGATCGATTTGTTAGGCACAAGCTTAAATCTAATAACTGCAAGGACAAGTGTAATCCTCCTGGAAGTTCATGCCCGGCCAAAGATCCGGACTCGGGTAGGAATTCCATATTTGTATTGCTATCATCGGCTTCTCTCGGAACTAAATACCTGCCTGCCATCGCTATAAATTGCGCTGCATGGTGTTGTTGAAGCAATGCATTGTGTATTTCTTTATCAAAAGCCAAATCAAATGGCTGCCAGGAAAGTTTGCTTATGTCCATGACTTCATAATTTTCAGCTAAAATAATACATTGAGACTGGGCCAAATGTATTGAGGATGACAGTTTTTAAATATATATACTATTTGGTTCAAGGGAAACGGAGCTTGTCCACAATTGCTTGATGATCCCTCAGATGCTGAAAGGGAGATACCAGGTTCAAGAATACTTTATTTTGCAGTTACTTCCAGCCTGTTCCTATCGGGATCAAGCGTGGCGAATTCATAATACCCATCGCCCGTCCTCCGGGGACCGTCAAGAATTGCAAAACCGGCTTCCTGCAATTCTTCTGCTTTGGTATCTACTGCTTCAGGGGACTCAAGTTCAAATGCAAAATGGATGAGCCCCAGGTGTTGTTTATCTTCTGTATCATTCAAGTTTACCGGAATATCGGGTTTTGTCATAATTTCAAGCCGGGCACCTGAATCGAAACTCAGAAAATAACTCTGGAAATTTTTCTTTGGGTTTACATATTTTTTATTGGGAATAGCCTTAAAAAAACGGATATAATACTCCTTTAATTCTTCCAGTTGATGGGTCCAGATGGCCAGGTGTTCAAGTTTCATGTTTGAATTTCTATAGAATTATTGTTGCAACTAATTAAATCCCACCTAACATTTGATCAATGCAAAAGACTGAAATGCAGGCATAAGAAATACTACGCCTCTTAAAAATAAAGCGAAAATATACACAATAAAATAATAACTAAGCTCTTGGTCTAATAGTTCTCTTCTTTAAGCTGCATGTATGATTTGGGGTGCAAACAGGCAGGACAATTCTCAAGGGCCTTTTCTGATTGATAAACATAGCCGCAATTGATGCACTTCCACCACACTTTTCCATCTTTAATGAATACTTTGTCTTCCGAAATGTTTTGCAACAATTTCAAATAGCGCCTTTCATGCTCCTGCTCCACTTTTGCAATCATTTTAAAAGCGACTGCCACTTCAGGAAAATCCTCTTCTTTTGCTATTTCAGCAAAGGCAGGATAAAGCTCTGTCCATTCTTCATTCTCGCCCTCAGCAGCTGCTTTCAGGTTTTGGGAAGTGGTTCCTATAATCCCGGCAGGATAGGTAGCTGTAATTTCTGTCATTCCACCTTCGAGAAATTTAAAAAAGCGTTTGGCATGTTCTTTTTCCTGGTTCGCAGTTTCCTGGAAAATGGCAGCAATTTGCTCATAGCCTTCCTTCTTTGCCACTTTAACAAAAAATTCATATCGGTTTCGGGCCTGAGATTCTCCTGCAAATGCTTTTAAAAGATTCTGTTCGGTTTGAGTTCCCTTAAGTGATTTCTCCATGGTTTACAATTTAGTGTATTTATAAAAATATTAATCCTTGATTATCATGTATTATTCCCCCATCTTTCCACTCTTCCTCTTCTCCTCATTTACATTTTCACAAAGTCTTCTTTTTCAGTGCCACAAACAGGGCAAACCCAGCTTTCAGGTAGGTCTTCAAACTTAGTTCCAGGTGAAATGTTATTTTCCGGATCACCGAGTTCTTCGTCGTATACATAGCCACAGGCCAAACATTTGTATTTATTAAAACTGCTAGACGCAGGTTTCTTTATCAATTTAGACCTATCCACATAGGTGGGTGCATTCTTGGGAGCACTACCCTTTCGAACTTTCCTGAAATATGCATAGGTAATGGGCTCCAAAGATTCATCTATGATTTTTGCCTGCACAAGTTCTCCAATGAACATATAGTGAGATCCCATATCAATGGTTTCCAGAAGCTTACATTCCATATAGGCAATACAGTCATTTAACACAATGGGCACACCAGTTTCACCATATATTAACTGAAGCCCCTCAAACTTGTTGATGTCCCTCCCACTTTTATATCCAAATTTGGTTATTATAGCCGGCTCCGTATTGGTGGATAGAATTGAGGCAGAGAAGGCACTAGTTTTTTTTATTAATTCAGCGGTATGATTGTCCTTATTGCAACAAGATGCAAATTTTGCCGGTTCAGAAGTTACCTGGAAAAAAGTATTGGATATAAATCCGTTTCCATTTTCTTCATTCCCGGATGAAACGATGTATAAACCGTAAGAAATTTTGAATAAGGCTTCGAAATCAATCATTTTACTTTAAATTAAGGTGTTACAATTTTCCTGAAACACATCTCTGGTGGGAGGAAAATAGTATACTTTCAAGACTAAAAAGAAATTTATGCTACCAGTCTTACATCAGGATAAAATTAGCATAATCAGGCAGAAATGCAAATGATAATTATCAATGAAATCAATCGTGGAAAAGCCTGGATTGACACCAAATATATAGGTCAATAGAAGAATATAAAATTTAACTAATACACACCAATATGGGATATATTGGTTAACTTTGATATGGAAAGTTGACTATATAAACAAGTTGGCAAAAATTTATAGATATGAGTAATAGTCAAAATAATCCATTTGTGGACTCAGCTTTAACAACGATAATGGTGGTGTCAGATTTGACTAAATCAAAGTCCTTTTATGTTGACATATTAGGAGCAAAAATATTTCGTGAATATGGTGGTGAATCCTTAGTATTGGAGTTCTT